>JALSHM010000397.1 GCA_026982235.1 Robiginitomaculum sp.
AATTATGGCAGGGACATTGATACCTGCCAGTCTGGTTACAGGGCTTAATTCCGACCTGCCAGGACAAGTCATTGGGCAAGTCACCGAGAATGTCTATGATACCGTCACGGGCGAATATTTACTGATCCCCCAAGGCGCACGTCTGCTTGGCCGATACGATAGCGTCATTGCTTTCGGTCAAAGCCGCGCCCTAGTCGCTTGGACACGCATCATATTCCCCAACGGTAATTCCATACAGCTTGATAATCTGCCCGCCGTTGACGGCCAAGGCTTTGCCGGACTGAAAGACAAAGTAGATCGTCACACATGGCAATTCATGAAAGGCGCGGTGTTGTCTTCGCTCTTGAGTGTTGGGTCGGAACTCGCTTCAGATGATGAAGGCCGTCTAGCCCGCGCCCTGCAAAACGCAGGGCAGGATACGGCCAATATAGCAGGCCAGCGCATCATCGAGCGTAGCCTAAATATCCAGCCAACCCTAAGCGTCCGCCCCGGTTGGCGTTTTTCAATCATCGTTTCCAAAGACCTCATCCTCAAACCATATGGAGAGAAATAGTGACCAAACCAAATCTCAAACTCGCTAAACTTACAGACACCAAACCCTCAAAACTGTCGGTATCATTACCGCCTGATTTATTAAGTGATTTGGAAATATATGCCCAAATCTATGAGCAAACTTACGGTGAGAAACAGCCCGTAAATGCGCTCATCCCGTCCATGCTCGCCGGCTTTCTAGCCAGTGACCACGGATTTAAGAAAGCCAAGCGTGAGCTGGCTTAAAGCTGTTTCAAAACACGAACATACGGAGAATTACTATGCCCACAATAGGAACATTCAAACCAACAAAAACAGGTTATGAAGGCACAATCGCCACACTTAGCATGACCCACAAAGTCAAATTCATCACCAACGACAATAAGAAGAACGAAGATAGCCCCGACTACTTCATAAAATCAGGCCGTAGCGACTTCGGTGTAGCCTGGAAAGAAACCAAAGACGGTGACGAGCCGCTCGATTACGTCAAAGTCCTGCTAGATGGCCCCATGCTACCCAAACCAGTAAACGCCGCCCTATTCAATCACGACAACGGCGCAGACCTCGTATGGTCACGGCCTAAAAAAGCACAATAGGCGAAAACCCTACCTAATACAGCCCTTTGTGGGCTGTATTATTTTGCATAATGTGCATGATATTTTAATAAATATTCTTGTATAATGGCGTTATTGAACCTATATACTTGATATGAATGGAGAACCGCATGTCTGCGCTAAGTGAATTAAAGCAAAAGTTGAGGCCGGGCCGAGTGTATCGGCGGTCTGATCTTGCGCGTTGGTCAAAGGCCGTTGATCGACATGTTAGCCAGTTAGTGGAAGAAGGTGTTTTGGTTAAGGCTTCGGGCGGGCTTTATATGACACCGAGCAGAAGCCGGTTTGGCGATATGCCTGCCAATCCTGCAAAACTTGTTGCTAAGTTCCTAAATGATGATCGGTTTTTGATGGTCAATCCTAATGCCTATAATAGCCTTGGGGTCGGCACGACGCAGCTTTATAATGAAGTGGTTGTCTATAATCGCAAACGTCATGAGCATTGTGAGCTTGGCGGACTTAAATTTGATTTTCGTAGAAAAATGGACTTCCCCAAAACGGTAACGCCTGAATTTCTTTTGGTTGATTTGTTTAACAATGTAAAACATCTCGCGGAAAACCATGAGGACGTATTGCGCCGTGCTAAAGCTCGTGCCGCAAATATGGACGCCAAAGCCCTTCACAAAGCAGCTAGCAAATACGGCAAGATAGGAACCAAGAAGATAGTTGAAAGTCTTTTGGCAGAGGCGGCCTAATGTACCTGCATGAATTGCCTGACTTTTCAGATTTGCTGTCGGTGGTTGGCGACAAGCACAAAATTGCACCTTTTCTCATCGAAAAAGACTATTGGATTATGCACTGCCTTTACGGTCTGCAGAAAATGGGTATTGGTTTTGAATTAAAAGGCGGTACGTCACTGTCAAAAGGTTACGGGCTTATCCATAGGTTTTCCGAAGACATCGATATTCACATTCAAGAGCCAGACACGCTTCGGACAGGACGCAATCATAACAAGCCCAAAGACGTTGCCGCTCGAAAGGCGTTCTATGATGCACTTGCAAAGAAAATTGAAATTGCGGGCATAGTCAGTGTGGAGCGCGATAGCGCTTTTGATGATGAAAAATATATGCGTAGTGCGGGCATTCGGCTGCATTATGAAAAGCAAAGCCCGATTGAAATGGGTGTTAAGGACGGCATATTGCTCGAAGCTGGCTTTGATCAAATTACGCCGAATAGGCCCGTTGATATTTCGTCATGGGCATATGATTTTTCCTGTACACAAAACCTAGAGGGAATTGAGGACAACCGCGCACTTGCTGTAAAGTGCTATGACCCTGGTTACACATTTGTAGAAAAGCTACAAACGGTTTCGACTAAGTTCAGGCAGCAACAAGACAGAGGCTCATTACCGCAAAATTTTATGCGCCACTATTATGATATTTATTGCTTACTCAAAGACCCATCCGTTCAGGATTTTATAGGAACCGCGCCTTACCTCAAACATAAGGAAAAGAAGTTTAGAGCGGCGGAAGAATATGACCTCACCTCTAACGAGGCCTTTGTTCTAAGTGATGCCAGCACCTTCGCGCTCTATGAAAAAGCATATAACGATACGGCGGCGCTCTACTATAAAGACCAGCCTGCCTTCGTTGATATTATTTCGTCTATCCAAAAGGCCGCGCCTAGATTATAATCTGTGAGGGTTTAACGAAAGGGCTTTTTATGAAATCTCCAGAGTCGATCAAAAGCCTTGAAACACTGGGACGAGTGCAACTCTCCAAATCGTTTTTTATGCGTGATATGTTGTATTCGGAAATATCCAATTTTTACAAAATTCAAAACATCCCCGAATTTCCAGATATTGCCATAGAGGCAGGCCGTCAGTTTTGTGAAAACCTGCTAGAGCCTTTGCAAGAAAAATTTGGGCGCATATCTATCCGTTCCGTCTATAGAAGTCCGATGCTCAATAAGTTTGGCAATGAAAAGAAACTGGGCTGCGCTCGCAATGAATCTAATTACGCTAAACATATCTGGGATTACCGCGATAAAGATGGATGTTTAGGCGCGCTTGCAACAATCGTTGTGAACCGTTTTATTCCTTATTATGAACAAACGAAGGATTGGCAATCAATGGCGTGGTATATCCACGACCATCTCCCATACTCCACATTGTTCTTCTACCCAAAGCTTGGCGCCTTCAATATAGGTTGGCATGAGCAACCAAAACGGCGCATAGACAGCTTTATTCACCCAAAAGGCACACTGACAAAAGTGGGTATGGATAATCATGATGGCGACCACTCTGACCTTTATAAAGATATGCTTGAAGCCTTGGCTGATAACTAGTCGTAAACTGACGCAAAGATTATTGCCAAGTTAGTCCCCGTCATTAGGTTCTCATGTTGTACCGACATTAGGTTATTGTGTTGTTTGTGGAAATTTCGATCAAGCTGTTCGATGAAGAAGCTTTATTTATTATGAACATAATGGTCAGTGTCCAAGCGGAGCGCCACTTTCCAGAGAGGCGTTTTTACATATAGCCTGTCAGCGAAATAATTGTTGGCCACTTTAATTTCTTCTAAAAAACCCACCCAACATAATGGCTGGAGTACACCAGAGAAAAAACTGGCACTCTCGGGGTTGGCGAAAAGCCCTTTTTCTTTTTGCTTAACGCCATAAATTTTCTCAACCAACTCAACCCCCGTAATAGCGGTTTGCGCTTCAACATTGATGACGTTCAGGAATATATCCCAATTTCCCATGGGCGCTGTTGGCCGTCGGCTATAGGCCCAGTGGTCAAACTCAAAGAGAAAAAACGGAGCCATGATTCCAAATAGCTGAGCAGGGTTTCCGACGAGTTCTTTTCCGCTGCGCGTAAGTTTGAACTCTCCTTTATAGTGTCGCCCAATCTTAAGAGCTAATAAGGCTTCGCGTATGAAGCCAAGAGGTGGCAGATCCATTTCATTGAGAACTTTGTTAACCGCATACAGATCCTCAGAAGTATAACCGGGCCAATCAAATGCTCGTGCGGCCCAATCTACAAATGTCCGCTTGAAACCTTTACTAGCCGTCAGGCCAATGCCGCCATGCTCGGCGCAATAGTCCAGGGTCAGTGCAGTTGACTTGACAAACAGCGAGTGCCGTAAGACCAGCTCTGCATTATCTATACTCTTAAATTCAATCATGATGCCTTCTATTGTTTTCCTATACGAACTTTACAGAGTAACGCGAAAAATGCCATTTGTTTAGCATGGATATGGCGAGACCAAAATATGTGGCGGAAGGCCCAACGGTTAAGATGTGTTGGTTTACTTCAGGTTACTCCAAAATAAGTGTGAATTTGGGATATCCGAACGGATAAGCTCCAAATAATATTACCCGCAAAGTCACCCGAAACACCCTGTTTTTCACTGCAATTTGCTACCCATGTGCTACCCAGAGCATTTTTTGGAAAACGTCAATTTTGGTGAAAATAGATAATTCATTGATATAACTAGAGAAATTTGGCGCACCCGACAGGATTTGAACCTGTGACCTCTGCCTTCGGAGTTGCGTGTCGTTGATTTTTCTGGAGTTAGCTGAAGTACGATAATGGTATATTTACTTATATATATCAATGACTTATGACACATGTAATTTTAAACTTATATTTTTTACTTTCCCCAAATAGGCTCGAATGTTATGCTTTTTGGTGCCCCCATGGTGCCCGATTTGACCCCTGCCTATAAAGATTGAAAAATGCCAAGACGTTCAAAACAAAATTTAACCAAGAGATTTCTCGATAGTATCACGCCTTTAGAAGGCAAAGAATTCATTGTCTGGGACGCTAGCCTTACAGGATTCGGCGTTAGAGTGAAACCCTCTGGCCGTAAATCTTTTCTCTATAAATATAGAACGCCGGACGGCAGGCAAAGAAAAGTTACCTTGGGCGCATTTGGCCAAATAACGGTTGAACAAGCAAGGCGTCTTGCTACGGCTGGCCTCGGGAAAGTTGCGAGCGGCCTTGACCCTTCTCAAGAACGGCACGACATCAAGAAGGCCCAAACTGTTGGTGATTTATGTGATCAATATTACGCAGATGCGGAGGCAGGTAAAATCCTGTATCGTGGCAAACCTAAAAAGGCTTCAACGCTCGCAATCGATAAAGGACGAATAGAGCGCCACATAAAACCAATGATAGGCCGCAAGCAAATCGCGGCCTTAACCCGGCAAGACGTGACAAAATTCATGTACGATATTCGTGATGGTAAAACCGCAATAACGGTTAAGACTGGGCCGCGAGGTTTAGCGCGTGTGCGGGGCGGTATGGGCACTGCCAAAAAGGCCGTGTCGGTTTTATCTGCAATATATAATTACGCCATTCGTTCTGGCATGGTCGAGCATAATCCTTGCCAATATGTCGAGCGGCCTGCCGACAACAAGCGTACACGGTTTTTAAACCCCGATGAATATGCCCGCCTTGGCACGGCTTTGAATGATCAAGCTATCAGCTCACAATATGCATCCGCTAGCCTCGCAATAACAATACTCGCGCTTACTGGGTGCCGCCGCAATGAAATTTTGTCACTGGTTCGAGATGAAGTAGACGTAACTGGTCGGTGCCTGCGTTTAGGTGATACTAAAACGGGTGCGCAGATAAGGCCGTGCGGCAAGCCTGCCCTTGAACTCCTAACTCAGCAACTTGCCTCACACACAAGCCAATTTGTTTTCCCCTCTACAAAAAATAACGGCCCCATTATCAACATCCGCACGCCTATGGGCAAAGTCTGCAAAATGGCAAAGCTGGAAAATGTTACCCCGCACACCCTGCGCCATAGCTATGCAACGGTTGCGCATGAACTTGGTTATAGTGAACTGACAATAGCAGGGCTTCTTGGGCATAGCGCAGCAAGCGTAACTAGCCGCTATGCTCACCATGTAGATCATGTGCTAGCAGATGCGGCAGATAAAGTGTCGAGTTTGATTTATCAACGATTACAAGAGTGAGGTTAATGGCACACGATTTTAAGGCCATAACCAAACGTACCCTTGATATACCCAACGATAATTGATTAGCCTCTTGTCGTGAATTCCTTGGCCGCAATAATGTTGTGAATATATACAAACTTGTCATCGTATGAATACATCACCCAATGTGTCCGCATAATGAGCAAGCCGCATAATAATTCACCATCAATTTTGAATGGTTTCCCTATGCCAGGAAATTCTTTCAGGAATTCTTCAATTACATTTCTAATAGACTCATCGATGCGTTTTGCAACGTCTGGCACGCCACGTTCATAGGCATAGTGCTCATAGATGCGTAGAAAATCAGCGTCTGCTGTTGGTAGCGTGATAATTGTTCGCATAAGAATTATGCGGTCTGATACTTAGCGTCCACTTTGGCTTTTAACTTATCAAAGTGATTCTCAATTTCTTTACGAGAAGAAAGCTTTGTGCCTAAACCTTGTTTTTTCTGCTCAATGGACGGTGCCATTAAAGTCTCAAGCTCCTCTTGTGTGTACCCAGGAATAGGATTGCTTTCATCGTCAATAACAACGGTTACAAAAGCATCACGAGGAATGTCCCCGCGTAATTCGGCGGGCAATTTGGAAGCTGGAAATTTATAAACAGTATTCATGTGTTTGAGTATAGCAGAAAAAGGGTAAATAAAAAGTCCTAAATTCCGCATGTATAGGTTCAGGTGTTTTGAGACTCATCCGCCGTTTGGGTGTTTTGAATGTAGGCCATTGGTGTTAAGCCTGCAAGGGCATGATGTGGTCTGTATGTGTTGTACTTTTCTACGGCTTTTTTCAGTTCAAACCGCATGGCTCCGATGCTGTCTGCCAAGAGGTCTCTTCGGTAATAGAACTCTTCCTTAAAGGTTCGGTTTCCGCGCTCAACGCCGCCATTATATTTGGGTCTGCTGGGCGGCAGGACATCAAGCGGGATTTTCATATCTTCACAGGCTTGCTCAAATTCGGCCATAAATTCTGAACCGCCATCGACCTGTATGGATTTGATTTTGAACGGGGCTTTGTCGATAAATTCGGCCAAGAACCGCTTAGCGGACGAGGCTTTGGCGTGTGAATAAACCTGTGCGTGAATGAATTTGGATTTTCTTTCCCAGGCCTGGAAGTGTTTGACGGTGATGCCGTTCTTTGTCACTGTCATGTGGTCAATCTGCACGCGTTCGCCCATTTTCATGTGCTTATGTGCCTTGTAAACCCAGCGTTTGGCGTGGGATTTTCTGAAGTTTCTCTTTCTTTTAGCGCGTGGGGCAGAGCGTGATTTGGTGATAATACCTTTGGCAAACAGTGTTTTGAGTATGCGCCCTACTGTGCTGGTGCTCATAGTCTGGCCGTGGTCACGGCGCAAGACGGTGGCTATCTTGTCTTTACCCCACGTCTGGTTGGCTCTGCGAATGCGCAAGACCAGCTGTTTCTCTGCTTCGCCCCATTTAGGCTTATTGAGCCTACGGGGCCGTTTGGACGGCGGTGTAATCCCGCGTGCAAGCTTGTCCAGGACTTTCTTATACCGATAATACGTCGCCCGCGATATGCCCACGAACTCGGCACATTTACGGTCGCAAACACCCTCGGCTTTCAAGGCTTGCCACTGGCGCACAACGTCTTCGTGCTTGCGCCTGTAGGCGTCCAAACATTCTTGTGTACGCGCCCACGCGTACAGTCTATAGATGTTTGGGTGTAGATATTTGATCTGCATAGCTGCTTCCTCCAATTTGGTCTCAACACAAACCCATTATGGCGGAAGCAGCTTAAATAAGCCAAACCTAAAAAGTCTCACATCTATCTGGACTTATACACGCAGGCTTAATTGTTTTACAGTTTTGCGGTTGCCAGGTTTTGAGTTTACCGTCGGTTGGGTTGCCATATTTTTTATCCTTCAAGTATCAAGTGTATGCACCATTTACCGATTTGCCTTAATAGCTAGATGTCGAAGTCGCCGCTCCATTTGACATAAATGTTTCTAGATCTTCTGGCCTATATCTCACTGCTCGTCCCATCTTGATAAACACGGGGCCACCGCCGTGGCAACGCCATTTATTAAGGGTCGAGCGAGCGAGTCCAAGATACACTGCAGCTTGCTCCACTGTAAGCAACATTACGCTGGGCTTTATTCGGCTCATGGTTTCCATTTTAATCTCCTTAGTATCATAAATTAGATAGCCATCGGCATGGCGTCAGCCATGCCAATGTTACTGATTGCTATTTTGACTTAGGCCGTGACCAAACGAGGTCAGCGCCATCGTCATGATCGAATAATGCGGCGTTCACAGGCTTGGCCAGCATAGGCCCGTCTAGCAGCACTTTGACGTAATCAAGCGGCTCGTCACCATTTTTGGTTTCTTTCCAGGCTACGCCAAAATCGCTACGGCCTGATTTGATGAAATAGTCGGGGCTATCTTCGTTTTTCTTATTGTCGTTGACGATAAACTTGACTTTGTGGGTCATGCTAAGTGTGGCGATTGTGCCTTCATAGCCTGTCTTTGTTTGTTTAAATGTACCGATTGTGGACATAATTTTCTCCGTGCGTTTGGTTTTGATGAAACAGTATTAAGCCAGCTCACGTTTGGCTTTCTTAAATCCATGATCGCTAGCCAGAAAGCCAGCTATCATGGACGGGATAAGCGCGCCAACGGGCTGTTTCTCGCCGTAAGTTTGCTCATAGATTTGTGCATAGATTTCCAGATCGCCCATAAGGTCGGGCGGCAGCGCCACCGTTATTTTCGCTGGTTTCATGTCTGGTAGTTTAGCGAGTTTTAGTTTTGGTTTGGACATAGTTTTCTCCTTGTTTCGCCCCTACCGGAGCCTTTTCCGATTATTTTATGTCCACCGGACATAAAATTTGACACGTCAATCATCTCCAAAGGGTTTGAGGATGAGGTCTTTAGACACGATAATTGAGAACCGCCAACCGGGGTGCACGCTCAAAGTCGGCTGGATGTTGAGGCTGCGCTCGATAATGCGCTGGCCTGCGATATTGGCTGTATCCTGCCCTGCATTTTGTAAGGCACGGGCAAGCCGGCCTTCATCATCTGAAGAAAGCTCGCTGCCAACGCTCAATAGTGATGATAACACCGCGCCTTTCATGAACTGCCAAGTATGGCGATCCACTTTGTCTTTCAGCCCCGCAAAGCCTTGGCCGTCAACGGCAGGCAGATTATCAAGCTGAATAGAATTTCCATTGGGAAATATAATCCGTGTCCACACAACAAGAGCGCGGCTTTGACCGTAAGCAATAACGCTATCATAACGGCCAAGAAGACGTGCTCCCTGCGGGATCAGTAAATACTCGCCAGTGACCGTATCATAAACATTCTCGGTCACCTGTCCAATCACTTGACCCGGCAGGTCAGAATTAAGCCCTGTGACCAAGCTCGCGGGTATCAATGTTCCCGCCATTATCTGATATGGCGATTTGGGCATTTGCAGAACATACGGATTATATATCTCGCCTGCTGATTGCCCAAGAAACGCTGACTTACTGTTTTGGTAAGCAGGCGCAGCATTAAATTCCGCATTCCCTATTATCGGCGCTCCATAACCAGCCGCCATATTGACATTGGCTAGGTTTGAGTAAGCCAGCTCCAACTGTGCATCCATTTGAGCGAATTGATCTGGCGGTTCAACGGAACCACGTTGATTTGAATCGACAGAAAAGAACAACCCCGACTCTCGTGCTTCATCACGTTTATCTGGCGCGGGTGCTGATTGATAGCTCGCTGCTGGCCTGTATTGTCGAGGCGGCTGCGCACCCTTAGGCGCATACTGAAACGGATTATCCAGTTCTGCTGCTGGCGCGCCGCCCTGATTGGCTTCCAAGAACGCCGCACCTAAATCACCCGGCAATGGCGGGCCCAAAATAGCTTTCTGGTTAGGCTGCATATCGGCATAGGTTTTTGGCAGAGCATCAAGAGCATCCGTCATAGGTTTATGAGACACGTTATAAAGCTCACTTGGCCGCTCGCTATCACCATATTCAGGTGATTGTAGGGCAAAGGCCAAGGCTGCGAATAACCCAGCACTTAATGCTGTGCCCCCAAGAATTAGTGCCTTGCGGCTAAACCGTTTGACGGGTTTTGGCTTGGCTCGGATAGCGAGGTCTGGACTGTTGGTAGCTTCACTCATGATTTTGTATCACGGACAATGCGGACAACATCTTGGTCTTTTTCGCCAAGTCGTAATTCTGCAGACTTGAAGAGACGGTCAACGATGTAATAACTGCCTTTGACGCGGTAATTGACCAGTTGGCTTTTGCCTTTACGCCCCATCACAAAGAGTGGCGGCGCTTCGCCTTGATCTAACCGTGCTGGGAACTGGATAAATACCTTTTTCCCATCATCAAAGGCGCGCAGTGGTCGCCAATGCGGACTGTCACCTTTAATCTGGTAACGGAAATTCAGATTATCTATAGATAGGCTTTGTTTATTGATGGCAGCCGTCGCTTTTGATTTAGCCCGCCGCGTCATTTTCTTTACACCGCGAAGCCCAAACGCCTCACGCGGGTAACGCCAAGATACCGCAGCCATATAAGTATCTTTATATGAATGTAGCTCCAAATAATATGTGCGTTTGTTCGTCGTAATCACAAGATTAGTCGCAAGGTTTGGCTTGGTCGGTTTAACAAGGATATGCACTTGGTCGCCACCGATTGCACCGGAAACGGTATCGCCCACTATCCAGCGAATGGTGTCGCCCGCTGATACAGATGTTAGCTCTTCTCCAGGCTGCAAGGCAATGTCAGTCACTTGCTGCGGCGCGCAATACACTTGGTAAAGCGAACCCGGCGTGTATGGATAGACCTGAATGGCATTGAGATAATTACTGCTATTGGGTTCAATAGAACTATTTGCATTTGCCTGTTCAATCGCTTCAAAGGGTTTGAGAACTAGGCCGGATGTAACATAAGACGCTGGCCGCAATTTCATCTGGGCTTTTTTAATAAATTCTGGCATGACGGCGGGCCCGAAAAACTCAATTTCTATCGGGCGTTCTTCTTGAATGATGGGTTCTTCGGTTTCCAAAATAGCGGCGCTCATCTCTACGGGCGCAACATCTTTACGCGACATGTCGAGTTTGAAATCAGCAAACTGCTCTTGCAGGCTGGCGCATCCCGTAAGGGATACCAATAAGCAAGCCGCTGCTGTCGTTTTTAATAGATATGAATGTCTCATTTTATTCTCCGGAGTTAAGGTCTTTTGACCAGTTAAGGCCGTGCACATAGAGGCCAAGGGGGTTGCTATGCAGAGTTTGCGCATCGGTCGGGGGATGGATGATGATGGATAGAACTGCCGTGAAGTTTTCTGTGCCGATGAGCGCGCCGTCGCGATATGAGGTTTCCCGCCATCGGATTTCAAAACTGTCATCTGATGAGCGCACAATAGAGGCAACATCAACGGTGACGCTGCGTTGGCCGATATCGGCGAATGGGTCGTTCTCGGTCGCATAAGCGTTCAAGGTCACGGAAGCTTGGTCAGTGGCAAAGCTGTACGCTTCTAACCAGTTGTGCCTTAGCACAACGGGGTCGATAGAAACCGAACGGACATTGCTGATAAAATCCGCAAGTTGATGGGCAATCTGCGCATCCGACGGAATGAAATTTTCTGTAGCGGGACCGATAGCGCGGACGGAACCATTGGTATCCACTTCCACAACATAGGGCGTGACCATACTTTGCGAGCTTTGCCAGATAAACGCCCCTGCTAGCAGCGCAGATAAACCGATTGACAGTAATGTCGCTAACCGCCAATTCTTGGCTTGCACGCGGGCAGAGCCGATGCGGTCATCCCAGACTTGCGCTGCTCGTTGATATGGCGTTTCGGGGACAGGCGTTGTTCCGTATCTCGATTGACTGCGTTTCCACATTTCATTTCTCCTATTCTTGCTGATTATTCATCTTGGTCTAATTTGAGGGCAAAGCCGCCGCCGTGTGTGTCGCCAGAGCGGATAGCGTCACTGGCGCGCCGCGTGGCGTTATGGGTTGATTGCTGGCGTTTAATCTTCTTGGCCCAATCAGGTTGATTTGCCCCGCCGCCAGAACCGCCGCCATCATTGGCAGATATTGGCTTTAAACCTTTTTGCGATAGCGCATTAAGCCCGCCGCGCATTCCTGCTTTATGAGCCGCGCCGACACTGCCTGTGGCTTTTGATGCTGCGGCTTTGCCCGCGTTTTTAACGGCGCCCATGCCTGCTTGTGCGACAGCGGACGCACCGCCAAGCGCGCCCTTTACGCCGCCGGAACCTGAGGCCGCTTTACCAAGGGCGAAGGAAAGCTGTGTGCCGCCTGCGAGGGACGCGCCCGCTTTAACCGCGCCGCCTGCCGCTTTGCCTGCCATGCCTGCGCCCGCTCCTGCGGCAGCTCCGCCTGCCATTGCGCCTGCGCCAACGGCGGCCATAGTGCCAACCGCCGCGCCTGCTCCTAATTGTGGTGCTCCAGATACAAGACCAGTGGCAATGCCTGGGCCAAAGATGCCCAATGCGAATATAGCGAGAGAGGCAAGGATTACGGAAGCAGCGTCTTCAAGCGTAACTTCGCCCGGTACGAACGCTGCTGTCACTTGCCCAAATATAGTCGAGCCAATGCCGATAATAATCGCCAGCACCATCAGTTTAATGCCGGACGCGATAATATTGCCGAGCACTTTCTCTGCGAGGAATGATGTTTTATTCCAGAGAGCGAATGGTATCAGCACAAACCCTGCAAGCGTGGTCAGTTTAAACTCAATAATCGTAACAAAAAGCTGGATGGACAAAAAGAAGAAGGCGAACAGAGTGATCACCCAAGCCAGTAATAATATAATGATGGTGACAATATTAGTGAAGAATTTAATCGGGCCTGTGAGGTTTTGAACTTCTGTTAGGAGCGGATGCGCTGCATCAAAGCCGACACTGGCAACAAAACCAGGACGCATCAGATCCGCCGCAGTTATGGTTTTGCCCGTAGCGTTAAGGCCGAGCTGTCCAAAGCTGGTAAAAATGATGTCGCTCAAGAATGAAAAATTATTCAAAATAAGAGCAAAGAAGCCAACATACATTACTTTTTTGAGGAACTTGGCAATGACATTAGTATCCGGCCCCATTGCCCAATACAGGCCTGCGAGCGTAATATCTATGCCGATTAGAAAGGCAGTCAGGAACATCACATCTGGGCCGAGCAAACCAAAGCCCGAATCTATGTAAGTAGAGAACGTCTTGAGGAACTCATCTATGACGGAGAGATTGTCCATGATTAGCGCCCTCTCTTTTTGCCGTAGGCATTTCTAGTGCCGACAAAGCGCTTGTGTTTCTGGCGGGATTCTTTCTCGATGGCGAGTTGGCGAGAGTGTTCAAGCGCTTGGGCGCGATATTGCACAGCGTCCATCTGCTGCATTTGCATGATTTGTTTGATGAGCAATGCTAGGAGTTGATTGCCTGCTTGCGCTACGGATAAATTCCCTGTGGAGCTTTGGCTTTCTGTCACCAGCTTATCTAATGTTCGCGCATCCACCTTGACGCTGCTAATCATTTTGGATTGCATGACGATGGCTTCTTCAAAAGCAACACGGGAGTTCTCCCATTGTACCTCTGCATTTGCCAACATTTCATCATCTGACATATCGGCGTATTCTTGTGGATAATGCTCCCGCATAAGATCGCGGCTACGCCCAACCTCATAGCTGACATTTTCTGCTTCTTCTGTGAGCGTGGCTATTTCTTCTAAGATACGCAGCAATTCATATTGAGCATTATAATCAAGCTTAGCTAAATCCTTGGCCTGGCCAATCAGCATGCGGGCTTCATTACGAAGTTGGCTGACCTGTTGACGTATCTGGATCAGCGTTCGTGATGCCGTATAGAGATTTTGCACAAAGTTCTTAGGGTCAAAGACGATACCGCCAAATTGCGCTTGCGCGGCCTGCGCGAATGACAGCAGCATCAAAAAGACAAGAATGAATGATTTTATTCGGCGGCGCATATGTCCTCGCTTTCTGTTGTAGTTTCTCTCCAAGGCAATGCTTCATTTGTGAGATTAAATTCAGCGCCCATAAGGTCAGCGGCCCAATTAAGGGATTTTGCCCGTAGCCATTCACTGGCGAATTGTTCTGTCCCGTACGTATCAATCACTGCATCAATACCCGCATGTTCACTCTCCGAACCTGCGCCGCAAAATGCCAAAGCCACTTCGCCAAGCCCGAGGTCGAACAAGCGGTTACCTGCTCGTGACTGAAAGTAATAATCTTGCTTGGGAATGCTGGACGCTATGATTTCTATCTGGCGTTTATTCAGGCCAAAGCGTTCGTATATTTCCGCTTGCTGTGGTTCCATCGCGCGGTCATTGGGTAGGAATATTCGGGATGGGCAGGATTCGATAAGCGCAGGCGCAATATCGCTGCTGGCAATGTCGGCTAAGGATTGTGTCGAGAATATTACTGACACATTTTTCTTACGCAGGACTTTCAGCCATTCGCGTATCCGCTCTGCAAAGAATGGGTCATCTAGAAACACCCAAGCTTCATCGAGTATGAGCAGGCTGGGCTTGCCGTTAAACCGCGCTTCTAATCTGTGAAACAGATATGTTAGCACGGGTAGCACAAGCGCCTTGGAGTGCATCAATGTTTCCATCTCAAAACATTGCATATCGCCCGCTTTGAAGGATTCAGTATTTCCGTCGAGTAAATGACCATAAGCACCATCAAGTGTATAGGGTTGCATGGCTTGGCGTAATTTATTAGATTGTAGGAGCGCGGATAATCCTGTCAACGTTCTTTGCTCGGTGGGCGCAGTGGCTAGGCTTTGTAAAGCGCTCCACACTGCTTCTTTAATATCTGGGTCAGTTTCTAAGCCTTCATTACGGAGCAACCCCAATATCCAATCAAGCGCCCATGCTATCTCGCCATCGTCATCAATCCCTTTTAGGGGTTGGAAGATGATAGAATTTTCTGCACCGAGGTCATAATAATCACCATTCAGTGCAAGCGTTGCGGCGCGCGCAGAACGGCCTTTGTCAAAGACAAATACTTGCGCGCCTTTATAACGGCGAAACTGCAAGGCGAGCAGTGACAGCAAAACCGATTTACCCGCGCCCGTTGGCCCAACGATGAGCATATGCCCGACATCGCCCTGATGGGTAACAAGACGAAACGGCGTGTGACCTGCCGTTGTTGCATGCAGCAAGGGCACATCACCCAAATGCTCATTCCGCTTTGGCCCAGCCCATATGGCAGACAGCGGCATAAGGTGGGTGAGATTTAGGGTATGGATTATTGGTTGTCGGATATTGGCGTATGGATTGCCGGGCAGCGTGCCGAGCCAAGCATCAACCGCATTGACACTTTCATGGATAGAGACAAAACCCCGTCCATTGACAATGCGCTCAATTGAACGGATTTGCTGCTCGGCTAAGAGCGCGTCTTTGTGACTGACTACAATACAGGTGGTGAGATAGCCAAAACTCACATGATCTGCCCCAAGGTCTTGCAGGGCCTCATCGGCATCGAGGGCTTTGTTATCGGCGTCGCTATCAACCAATGCCGATGTTTCGTTAAACAGGCTTTCCCGCAGTAGCGACATGACCGATTTTCGTTTAGCAAACCATTGGCGGCGAAATTTACCGATGACCTTTGTAGCCTCTGCTTTATCCATCGGTAAATACCGTGTCATCCAGCGGTATGAGAATCCTAAAGAATTTAGCTCATCCAATATTCCCGGCGTTGTTTCTCCCGGAAATCCGCGCACGGTAATCATGTGTAGATTTTCACCGCCAAGCCTTGGCACGAGACCGCCGACTAAATCAGCCCCGCCAATGAGGGCGTCAATATAGGCGGGTGTTTCTGGACAGGTGATTTTGTGTTTGTTTGGCGATATGCAAGAGTGGAGGTATGTGAGCGTTTCGGTATCATCTAAGAATTCCGCTAATGGGAACAAGCTTCCCATTAAATCTAAGCAGCGCTCGCTTTCCGTAATGAAGGCCGTGAGATGATCGGACGCAGTTTCTGTTAATTCGTCATCTGGCTTTTCTATAAGCAGACTCTCGGCGCGCTTGGCGCTATCGGCTGGCGGTAGATAGGCAAATGTCAGATAGTATTCACTTTCAAAATGATGTTCGGATTGTTCAAATTGCCCGCGTCTCTCTTGGTCTACAATCCACGCCGCTGGGTCTTTGAATGCGCTATGCGGATAGTCAGGCGCAGCGTGGCGGCACGCTTCGAAATACAAAGCCCATCCTGAACCAAAACGCCTTAGCGCGTTATTGATACGTGCACATGTAGCGACGAGTTCTTCCTCAGTTGCGCTGCCCAAATCCGGTCCGCGAAATCTTGCCGTTCTTTGGAAACTGCCGTCTTTATTGAGCACTACGCCCGGCGCTATCAAGCACGCCCAAGGGAGATAGTCTGCCAGTCTTGCAGGTTGCTTTTGATATTCAGCGAGATTCAACATGACAGATAACCTTTGTGTTTGATGTGACGAGCCAGCACGTCCATGAATTTAGGATCGCGTTTGGCGAAATAGACGGATAGGGAATGTGAAATGACCCAATAGACGATCCCGACGATGGCAAGCTGGAGGCCAAGCCCGAGGGCGGCGGCAAGCGTACCGTTGAGAATCGCTGCCGTTCGTGGTGCACCGCCGAGCAGAATTGGTTCGGTTAGCGAACGGTGCAAAGGTATGGAAAAACCGTCTATCATTCCATTTGGCATTAGATCAATGCTCCGCCGCTAAACTTGAAGAAGGACATGAAGAAGCTGGTAGCCGTGAATGCAATGGACAGGCCAAAGACAATTTGAATCAGCTTACGAATACCGCCGCCTGTGTCACCAAACGCTAGAGTCAGACCTGTCATAATGATAACAATGGTGCCGAAGATTTTAGCAACCGGGCCTTCAATAGATTTAAGAATTTTAGTCAGCGGCGCTTCCCACGGCATGGACGAGCCAGATGCAAAGGCGGGTTCGGCGAACAGAACAAATGCGAGGATAATAAATATCAGATAAGTAAGTTGACGGGTGGACATAGTTTTCTCCTAAGGTTTAGTTTTTGGGATAAGTTTGCACCCTACGGGCATGGTAAGTAGGGTAAAATTGGGTGCGAGCGGTTCAAAATCATATTCATCGCCATGCACGCCAAGAACGCGGGCAATAGTCTCGACGCGGCGGGACAAGCCTCGCCCAGAGATAAAGACGATGACATTTATGGCTTCGGCAATCAGTGTGCGCGGGACAGAGCTAGCGCCTTCCAAGATAAGCTGCTCGATACGGTATATTCCTGCTTCGGCAGAATTGGCGTGTACGGTGGCAATACCGCCGGGGTGTCCCGTGTTCCACGCTTTGAGCATATCAAGCGCTTCGGGGCCGCGTACCTCGCCAACGACGATACGGTCGGGGCGTAGGCGCAATGTGGAGCGAACGAGATCTGCGAGTTTTACGTCTTGGCCATGTGTGCGCAAAGCTACCGTATCTTCTGCGGCGCATTGCAGTTCTCTGGTATCTTCGAGGATAAGTACGCGGTCATTGCAGTTGGCGATTTCGGCCAAGAGTGCATTGGCAAAAGTAGTCTTGCCGCTACTTGTACCGCCAACGATCAGGATATTGAGTTTGGCGTTTACTGCATATGACAGAGCATCTGCTTGCGCCTTGGTCATAGTTTCCGCTTCTACATAATCACCCAGCGTGAAAATCTTAGCCGCACCCTTACGGATAGAAAAACATGGGGCGGAAACTACTGGCGGGAGCAATCCTTCAAACCGTTCGCCCCCAAAAGGCGGGATGCCGGGGAGTTCTGCACTTACGATTGGTCTATTAGTCGTCACCTCTTGACGGATATGACTGGCGACTAATTTAACGATGCGTTCTGCATCAGGCGGTGTAATCATTTCGCCCGTGTAAACCCGTCCTTCGCCGTGACGGTCTAGCCATAATTTGCCATCTGGATTGACCATAATCTCAATGACGTTTTTATCATCTAGCGCCGCGCCAATCACTGGCCATTGCGGAGCGGAGCATTTCCAATGTGCGGCTTGCGGTGACGGGATTAAGCTGAGACATGTTTGGCCTCCGCTTTTACTTTTTTCGCTGTAATTTTCTTGAACTTCTTCCCATCAAGCTTTGCGAGAAGCTCTAATTCTTCTTTCGTAAAATACTGGTCTTCTGTCGCCATGACATCTGCCAAGGCGAGTTTCATAATCCGCCCATCAAGCTTCATCTGCGTTTTGAGCTGATCTACAAAATTATTGAAGTGTAATGCGCCCTTGGCTTGGCGGCGGTCTTGCTCGCCCTCTTTAATATCTGGTGCCAGTGAAAAGAAATAGCGCAAAAACAATGAGAACGCCTCTGTCAGCATATTCAAATCACGGGAGTGCCGATAATCATGACGGGTCATAAGGTCTAATCGGCGAATTAATTTGGCATCACGGCGGTCATCTCTCTCATAAGAAAAATATGAGCTAAGCGCTTTATCCACTATGAGCGATAACGATGCGTCTGGCTTTTTAGCCGCATCATGCAGACGCATATAATTAGCGGCAGAAACACGAGGACGGATGCGGGGTCTGTGTACGGTCATATTATATTTCCAATTCTGGGTCTTCAGTGCTGCTCATCAAATGGGCTTGCTGCACGAGTGCTTGGGGGCTAACGAAGGCGCTAAGCTCCAGCAATGGAAGCTCTTGGTCGTCCATGTCTTGCGCTTGAGATTTTTCACTATCGTTGTTTTTCTTAGGCGCATGCTCATGGCCTTTAATTTTTGGAGAGCGTTCTTTGCCGCTAGCAGTAGTTTGTTTTTCTGATTTGTACTGGGCAAAAAGGCGATCATCCACGAGCCGTGTCTGCTTGCCCCAACGGCAATCCTGCGGAGGGGGAAATCCGGTTGGATCATCTGGGGCGTTTACGGGGGGAGCCATGACACGGCCCGTGAAATTCTTATCGGTGTAATAGGTAATTTTGTTGGCTTTAATCGGCGCTGTGCCAGAGAGCAGTATTATTTCCTCATCAGCAGGAAGCTGCATCACTTCGCCCGGCGTTAAGAGCTGCCTTGCCGTTTCTTGGCGAGAGACCATGACGTGAGATAACCACGGCGCCAATCTATGGCCCGCATAATTACGCATGGCCCGCATTTCTGTGGTGCTGCCAACCGCGTCCGAAATACGTTTGGCTGTGCGCTCGTCATTAGTGGCGAAAGCAATTCGCACATGGCAGTTATCAAGAATGGCGTTATTGGGGCCATAAGCTTTCTCGATCTGATTTAGGGATTGCGCGATTAAGAAAGCGCGCACGCCGTAGCCAGCCATGAACGCCAGTGCACTTTCAAAGAAGTCGAGCCGCCCAAGTGCTGGAAACTCATCAAGCATAAATAAGACTTTGCGGCGTGACGGATTGTTATTGGTCTCAAGGCTTTCTGTAAGGCGGCGGCCAATTTGATTTAATATCAACCGTATTAACGGCTTGGTGCGGGATATATCAGATGGCGGCACGACTAGGTAGAGCGAGACTGGCTTGTCCGCGTCCACTAAGTCGCTAATCCGCCATTCGCATTTGGAAGTCACCTCGGCAACAGTCGGGTCTCTGTAGAGAGACAAGAAACTCATCGCCGTTGACAATACACCTGAGCGTTCGTTTTCAGATTTATTGAGGAGTTCACGCGCTGCTTGTGCAACAACGGGATGGGCTTCGGCTTTATGACTATTACCGAGGTGATTGGTTTCCATCATCGCCCAAAGCGTTTTCTCAAAAGAGCGTTTGGGATCAGATAGGAATGAGGCTACGCGGGCTAAGGTCTTTTCTTCCTCCGCGTAGAGAATATGCAGGATTGTGCCGACGAGTAATGAGTGCGCGGTTTTCTCCCAATGGTTACGGCGTTCTAGCACGCCGTCTGGGTCAACCAAGATGTCAGCAATATTTTGTACGTCGCGGACTTCGCATTCACCTTTGCGTACTTCAAGCAAGGGATTGTATTTTGCACTCGCCGCATTGGTAGGGTCAAACAATAGGCAGTGAGAGAATGTCGAGCGCCATCCTGCGGTAAGCTGCCAGTTCTCGCCTTTAATATCGTGAATGACCGTACTGCCTGTCCAAGATAATAGCGTCGGAATAACAAGCCCGACACCTTTTCCCGAACGTGTGGGCGCAATCGCCATGACATGCTCTGGCCCGTTATGGCGTAGATAATTGTCGTGGGCTTGGCCGAGGAATACACCGTCCTCAGCAAACAAGCCTGCTTGCTTCATCATGGACTTGTTTGCCCACTGCGATGAACCAAAGGTGGTTAGCTTCTTAGCCTGCCGTCCGCGCCAGACAGATCCGGCAACGGCAAACAATGTTCCGATGAAACCACCGCCCGCAGCGATTTGCCCGCCTTTGGAGAATACGCTCGGCGCATAGGCATCAAATGAATACCACCACTCAAATAATCTCCAAGGAAAGTATATTTTTTGATTTGAAACGGTAAACCAAGGCGCGCCCAGATAAGCATCATAGTCAAACTGCAAAGCCACCCATTGGGTCGCATACCATGTGGTCAAAATGATGGTCGTAAAGACCAAAACAATTTGTCCGATAAGTATTGATTGCGGTGACATAGGCAAGTCCATTTCTAAGTTGGACTTTAGGCTGGGCAAAATTTCACGTTTCGTCTAGGAGGATAAGAGGGCTAGAATAGGGACGTTCTGGGACCTCAAGGGATATAGCGGGAAAATCGGGAGATTTTATTTTCCAGAAATACTTCGCCAAGGATTTAAGACATCAATGCCCGCAGTATCACAATCCTAACCCTGTAGTGAATAACCGTGGCTGCGATCAAATTATCTGAACTATATATTTCCATTATGAGTGATTAATAAAAGTTGCAACGAAGCACCAAATGAGGCTAACTTCGGTATTTTCCTCATAATTAAATATCATTTATGATATTATTTTCATCATTGCGCCCATATACTATCACTTATTATATCTAATAATGCATTTCTATCGTTACAGGAAACTATTTGTTAATGTACATTCAATATCACTTATGATAGTTAATACGACATAATGGTCACTTTAATATCAGGAACGATAGCATGAAAATTGAACATTTGACTCCAAATAACGCAATATTGCAAGAATTGGGCACACGGCTTGCCCGGATTCGCAAACAGCAGGGTTACTCACAACTGCGTTTGGCCAACGAAGCCGGAATCGGGGTGGCTACCCTTCGGCGCATAGAAGCGGGCCATGACAGCCAGATGGAGACGTGGCTGAAGCTTATGAAATCTCTCCAGATGATCACCGCCATTGATGATCTTTTACCTAAGAATTATAGCTCGCCAATGGCAGAAGCTTTATCCGACAGAAAAACTAGAAAGAAAAGAAATAACGCGCCTTCTGGTTCTATATGGGGCGACGAAAAACCATGACCACAGCTACAATAAAATTATGGGGAACCACCATCGGCTATGTTTCGATGGACAAGGCTGAGAAGTTTGCACGTTTTGAGTATGACCCCGACTTTGTAACCCACGGCATAGAGCCCGCGCCATTAATAATGCCTTTAAAGGCACGGCGCATCTATCAATTTCGAGGTCTTGAGCCGCACTCATTCCACGGAATGCCAGGCCTCCTCGCCGATAGCCTACCTGACAGGTACGGACAGAAACTAATCAATGTTTGGCTGGCCCAAACAGGGCGCAAGCCAGAAGAGTTTAATGCCGTCGACCGTTTGTGTTACACAGGAAAAAGGGGAATGGGCGCATTAGAATTTGAGCCCTCCACAATTACCACGCCAACAAAAGATAAAAGCCTCGAAATCAAAGAGCTGACCGAACTGGCATCTATGGCATTTGCCAGTAAGGAAACGCTCAATGCTAAATTGACTGCCCATGGTAGTGACAGCGCCCTTCTCGATATCTTAAGTGTCGGCACATCGGCTGGCGGCGCCCGCGCCAAGGCAGTGATCGCATTTAACCCATCCACAAAACAAGTGCGTTCGGGTCAACTTGAATTGCCTGCTGGCTTTGAGCATTGGCTCATCAAGTTTGACGGTGTTGAATTTAGCGGTGACTGGGGCGTTGCAGACCCATCGGGATACGGCCTGCTTGAATACAGCTATTATCTGATGGCGCAAAAATGCGATATCAACATGACGGAGTGCCGAATATTTTCTGAAAATGGTCGCAACCATTTCATGACGCGCCGATTTGATAGGGGCGATGACGGATCCAAAAAATTTGTGCAAACACTCGCGGCTCTCGCGCATTATGATTATTACGAAAGCGGGCTCTACTCTTATGAGCAAATCTTTATGCTCATGAAACAATTGAAAATGCCGCAAGCCGCTATTGAGGAACAATTCCGCCGTGTCATTTTCAATCTTGTTGGCTGCAATCAAGATGATCATGTTAAAAATTTCTCATTCATGATGGATAGGAAAGGACGCTGGGATTTGTCGCCAGCCTATGATCTCTGCCACGCAGAAGGAAGTGACTTCACCCGGTTTCACCAACTCAGCACAAATGGCAAAACATCCGGCTTCACACGCGGCGACATCAAAGCCCTTGCAGATTATGCAGGTCTTCCGCGAGGCCGAGAGAACACTATATTACAACAAACAATCGACGCCTTTTCAGGCTGGCAGAATGTTGCGGAGGACCTCAACATTCCCTTAAATTTGCAGAGCCATGTTCTGCGCACACTGAGGTTAAAATGGTAATCATTACCGTTTGTGATGACCATGTAGGTGTTTATTCCAGCTAGTGCCCTATAACTTAGGAATAAGTATATGCAAGTATTAGCCTAATTCACCCTAATATTTTTTCAAATTTCGTATTGGTGCCTTCCTGAGATAGATATCCTTCAAGTTGCTTAGATAGAGACAGAGCAATTTTTTTATTGCTTGTAAGCACGAAAATTGGTGCTCCAGTCCGCTTCTCTAAATACGCTCGCAAAATATTCTTGAGCTCTGACCACTTAGACCATTCTCTACCTTGTTCTTTTGAAGTGCTAAGCGAAACCCTGCAGTATTCAATTCCTTCGGATTCGAATGCTTTAAGTGCCATCTCAGTTGACGTGAACACGGAAAAAAAATCAGGAAACATCCTTGCGTCAATTGCCAATTTTGGTTCCAGCCGCATCCTCTCCCTTTTGAAAGCATGTGCCGAAATATCAGAGATTGGAACCATGAATATCCGAATGATATCCAAGTCCTCGAATAATGACAGTTGTCGAGCGTTTTCAAAACCCCATTCTGTTCTGTTCTGGTCTGCTTTGTCGGAGGCAACAGAGCTATAAACAAGTCGTAATTTGGGGTTAGCCATCTTGAAACTCCAGTGCTAATTTGGCTTCCAATTCAGGGTATGCGTCTTTGTAGACGTCTGTCGGACACCCCCATTGAGGTTCCCCAATTGACAACTCTCCAGAGACTTTGTCCTTATAACTCCTATCTTTCAGGAAAACCCTTCGATAGAGCCGCGGTGCGACACCCACAAACGGGCGAAACATTACATGCGTACTACCTTTTGAGGGCGGCTCCCAGTCGCTCGACTCAGTTGTAATGGAGTCCGCATGCAGATCGGTTGCTTTGCTCTTTGGATATGGTTCGATGAACTGCACCTCGTCAATTCCCGACGCGACGATGTGGCGAGCGCAATAATGGCACGGATAGGTTGTGACGAACATTCGACATGCGCGTGGGGACGTTCCTGATATTGCTGCAGATAGAATTGCGTCCATTTCAGCATGAACCGCCCGACTAAATTCAATTAGCCCCCCAATTCGGGTGCTGCGAATCTTTTTTATTAATTCTGCTCTGTCCTTATCCGTGGTCAGATCGGGAAATTCGTCTATCAACTCTTCAATGATGTTGTTTTGCTCTCGATTGCTGCTGCAGAAAACAGTTTCGCGAAATGCGCACCGTTCATCCCCCTCAATATCAATGGAAAAACTTTCCCCGTACAATCCCCCACCTGCTCGGGGAACATCATTAGCTCCAGTTGCAATGATATTTCCTCTTGCATCCACCAACGCGGCGCCAACCTGGCGTGAAAGGCAAGCGCTTCTCATTTGTGCGGAACGTGCTTGATGCATCCCTGTTTCCGCAATAGTCGGGCGGATTATCTTGGATTGAGTGATTAGGTTCACAAAGCGGCGGAGGTGATCGTTCATCCCCGTTATAGCAAGATCTTCTCCCGCGTCCTGAGAGTTATCAACAAAAAAATCTGCCTCATGAAAGGTGTCAGAAACATGTTGGCCGTGCTTTTCCGGCGCATCCTCATCGCGAGTAAGAAAATTTTTGACCTGCTGTTTTACCGATTTGTCACTCCATTTCGCTCTATCAAATAAGTTTTCGCGAATACGGCGCTCGCGTTCGACCGGGTCGCAAACAATCCCAAGAAGTGAAAATGCGTCTTGGTAGACCTCTCGAAGCAATGCAACTTCGGCCGGATGGCGAAGAGAGTCCATGATATAAGCTCGGTGTTTTCCGTCCGGTTCAACGGGCTCGCCAGAAAACGACTTATCTTGAAGCATTGCACGTCGTTCAGCAATCTCCCTTAGAATGAGTCGGGCAACAGCGGAATGGTCCTCGGGCAAGCTATACAGCTCCCCTTTCCGCAATTCATCGCCGCGGTCTTGCATTTTTTGGATATTTTCGAGCGATTTCCGTGCGTCCACAGCTGGAACCATTTGGTCGATATTTTCAGCAGCACGTCGAATAAGACCACTCGCTTTAATGATTTCAACTTCGAAATCACTTTCTTCGAGAAAATTTTTCAATATCTTAGCTGCGGTTCCAGAACCTGCTCCAGCGGGCCCGACAATTGCAACGAAGACTTCGTTTGTACGAAGATCTCGCAGAACGTCTTGGCCCGCTTGGGCACTGGATGATCGTTTTGCGTGCTTCTTCGGAATTTTGATTGGATCGGAGGTCATTGGTTCATATCAACTTGGTTTTCAGTTACTTTGTCATCTTTAGTCAACGCGATGGCTGTTAGTCAATCAAATTGATTTTAAGGTTTACCCTCATAGCAAAAATATCAGCAAATTACACTAGCTATGTTCATCACTGGAAATCCTAACAATTCCTTTTACCCCGAAGCCAACTAAGAAATCTCTCGCCCCTTATTCAGTGTCCATGAAATCGAATTCCCCCGCATGATACCTGACACAGCTTTGCCTCGATTACGCTCAAGTACATCCCGCCAAGGCACTAGAGAAAAATCTTTGGCGCGTTCTATGATCGCGTATTTTCCGCTTGGGCGGGTGATGGCTTCTCTGTAAGTGCCGTTTATTCTGGCTGCGCCCTCCATACCCAAATATGCTTTGCCCAATGTGGCCGAGAGTTTCTTCGCCGCACATGCTAGGTCGCGCCGTTCGAGTTCGTCTAAATGTTTTGCACCTAATGGCGTGTTTTCATTTTCTAAAATACCTTGCTGAACCAAGTATTGGGTGCGTGCAGATTTTGCGGCCTGAACATCACTGCCAAACCCATCGTTTACTGGCGCATTATCAGCCATTATTTCTACATCAAGCCATGTGCGCCCCATCGTTGTTTGTAGCTCTTTGAGTCGCAATCGCGACTGTACATTTACATCGACAGGCTTTGCTCTGCTTCTGAACTTTTCATAAGACTTAGCCCTATCCAAATAATCATGGGGTATTTTCCATGAGCCGTCTTTGTTTCGGGTTACATGTCCTGCGCGGCGCAATGCTTCCAGCCTACGGATATGCGCTTGAATATACTCTGGCCGTGCGCCTTGGTCAGACGCTTGGTGTACCGCCGGGCTGTAGTCGCCATTTCGTTTTGCGGCTAGCTTATCAATCGTCAAGTCAGATTGCTTTGGTTCAATATCAGCGGGGCTAACAGTAACAACCATGCCTATTTTTACATCTTCAATGTTCTCTCGGCGGCCTGCTTTGACATAAATGGCTTCACCCTCGGTGGTATCAATAATGAGATAAGCATTGTCATTTATATCGTCTAAGGAACCCACTGCAAGAATTTTTCCCGTTAAAGGTTTTGCTCGCACGTCATGAGGATCATAAACCACATCGAATTTATCGCGGCGATTTAGTTTTAAATCTTCCAATGCGTGATGATAGGCTTTTAAAATGTCACCTCGCTCTCCCATACTGCGCAGTGTATTTTCCATTTTTATATCAAGATGCCATACGCCTCGTTTTTCCTGATAAGCTAGCCCCATACGGCTTAGGGTTTTAAGACGCGCAATATCTAGGCGGCGTGTCCATTCCGTAGCTCGTTTTGGCGGCGTTGATATATCTACAACATTGGCGTCTGCCATGCGAAGTAAGGCCCTATCAAGCTGCGTAAATCTCTCTTTGGTCACTTCGTTAGCAAGTTTCACGCCCGCTTCATATTGATTGATGGGGCCAAGTTCTAACGTCACCATTTCTTCCGCCCGCTCCCGCATCCCGTATGAAATATATTGGCGAGGAATAACGAGATTTTTACCATCATCATTTTTACCACCAATGACTATGTGCGTGTGCGGCGTTGCGGTGTCATAATGATTAGCCGCCACCCAATCGAGGCGTGTGCCTAAATCTTCTTCCATCTGCGCCATAATGTCCCGCGTGAATGAACGTAAATCAGTTATCTCTTTGCCGTCTTCGGCAGAAACAATAATTCTAAATTGGTGACGATCATTTTTTCCTCGTTTTTGAAACTCATCTGCATCAGCAATGTCATTATGTTTGTCGTAGATACTGCCGCGTTCATTATCCGGGGCGGCGTTGTCACGAGCGATATAATCCAAGTGAAGGGATTGCGTCTGTGCGCCTTGTCCGCCCATTTTAACAAGGTTCACTTTTACGATAACCCGCCGCGAGAAAAACTGCTCCCGAACGGCGCTGCTATTCCCGTTCAAACGCAGTCCATTCTTTGGCAAAGAAGCAGCGCCTGCCGCTCTCTTTACCCGTCCGGCAAAACTTATCATTCTACGAGAGCCACTCGGCGAATAAATACGCCCAATTTTAATCTCAAATATGTTTTCACCCTTGCCGCTCATAGTAGTTTTTCCGGGACATAGCGGGAACTAGCGGGACGTGGACTCTCTTTTTTCCCTTGTAGCATGGGGCATAGCGCCAAAAGTGTGGACTCTCCAAAATGGAGTGTGGACTCTAAAAAACGATGTGCAGACAATGACTTAAGCCCGTTTGGGCCCAGTCCTTTATCTTGCCGTACACATATCCCCTTAAAACCACCCATAATTTCTCCTATTCCCGCGAATGTGTAATTTTGCGATTTCCAAGATATTTAACTTTTCCCAAAATATTTTGGCCACGTACGGCACCAAAATAACGGCTGTCATATCCGTCCTGCACATCGGGTGAAACGAGAAAGTACTCATCCATTTTCAGTGTAAAGCAGCCCGATAATTTTGGCATGTCGCGCCCCAAACTATCCTGCGACAGGCTAATGATAACAGGATAGTTTGGGACGCTAACCCGGTTATTATTGACACATATTTGAGTGCCAGAACTTGCCCAAATGGTTTTAATCATGGGGTATTCATAGGGTAGATAGCGGCGTTCATCCGCGAGTTTCCGTGCCCAGTTTGGCGCGTAAGCGGCCACTTGGTCACCGACTTTAGGCGGCGTTCTATCCGCTAATTTATACCATCCGATAGGCGCACTTGCGCTTGGATTATAAAGAAGTTTTGGTCTTGGTGGGAAAGATATTTCCGTTGTTGTAGCAACGATTAACATCGTAATACCAACGGCGATTAAAGTGTTTTTAAGCATTTACACCTCCAGTATTTTAGAGAATTTCCGGATTGGACGGGCTATGCGGACGGCTAATTGCATTTGCCGCCAATGACTTTCTGGGACATTTTCCAAAGCACAACCGACCTGTTTCTCAAGGCTATCAAGCTGTCTGAGAATATATTTCATGGCTTCTGTGCCGTGAACATTGAGGAGAATATCAGCGCCGGGGCTTATACCTGTAATGCGGGTTATCTTGCCTGCCGCACATGTTTTGCAAACATAAAGCCGCCAATCCGTTGTGCCAAAACTGTTGGCCTGCCAGCGTATATAACCAAAAATTTGCTGTGGGCTGAACGCATACAGCGTCCGCGCCCGGTCAAGTCTAACTTGATATGTTGGTATGCCAAACCGGATACGGTGATTGCAATGCGCCTTGACGAACTTGCCTTGTACCAATGTTAAATCAGACATAGGTTTTGGCCTTAACTTGTTTCTCGCAGTAATCAGAATTCTTAGACCATCTGAGCAAATCGCGAACATGGTATAAGATCAATCCGCCGTGCTTACGGTATTCTGGGCCATCACCTTTCCAGCGCATATTGGTCAAAGTTTTAGGCTGCACACGCAATAAACGCGCGGCTTCCTTGGTCGTGTAGAACGGGCTTCTTTCTGGTTTCTTCATGGCAAACTCCATAATTATCCGATAGCTAAACAAACATTTGCGGAACTATCGGGATAATTAAGGCACGTTTAGGGACGCTTGGGGAGTGTCGTTTTTTCGATTTCGAAAAACCGATACACCAGCTACTCGCCTGAAAGGGGAAGAGTTATTCGAGCAGGGAAAGGTACTTTCCATTGCGATATTCTTCGGCGTTTTTATATATTCTTCGTACCTGTTGCTTAAGCGCAGAGTGGCCATCTCCCCATTCCATATTCACATATTCTTCGCCCATGAGGGCAATGGCTATATCGCGGTAATCACCGCCATCTCTTTTAGCGCGCAATGCAATAAGATATTTTTGCAATCGTTCCGTATTCCTACGATAGCCAATTTGACTTAATTTACCGCCGCGTGAGCGGTGCAAAGCAATAATTTGATGGATGGATTTCATTCGCTTATTTGAGTGCAATCCGCCATCTACACGGAACTCTACCAATGCTTTATCGTCGATTGGGTGCGGGCTATCACAATACAGTTGAAACCAGTAACGCCTACTTTTTAGCACAATATGTCGGCTCCCATTTATGCTTTCAAACAGTGTCTTACGACAACAAAACTCTTGCAGCATAACCGTATCTGACGTCCGCCCAAAATTACGGTTATCTGTCTGTGTGTCATCTTGTGGCCGTCCAAGGCGAACATGAACGGTAGCTGGATAGTATGAGGGCTTCCAAAAGACATCTGCTTCCATCGCGTTCAAGTCGGGATCAACAAAGAATAATAAGCCCCATTTTCGAGCTTTTTCATACCGCCTATTACCAATAAGTAGGCGGCAACCACTTTCTAGTTCAACCATTTTTGGACTGTATTTTAGGCCGTCAATGCAGTCGTGGCGGTAGTCCATATTTTCGCGCAACATATCCCATGCCCATGCCGCGCTTGGCATAAGAAGTCTCTCCGCAGGCGCGGCAATGTTTCTCCCATTTGGTGTAGTGATAAGCCTATTCCCCAGTCATTTTTTGCCTCTTTTAGAGCAAAAACGCTTAAAAATTGTAAAAAACATAAGAAAACCCCCATCGGTTGTAAGGCCGATGGGGGCTGTCGTCTGGGCGGCTTATTTATCCGACTGGGTTCCAGAGGATGGCGTAGTCGCCTTTTGGCTTATCGTTAGCTCTGCCGAGATTGGCATAGACCTTACGCGGGCCAATCATCGGATGGGCGAGCGTGAGCGAGATATAAGGCTTGCCAGAGGTCTTGCCGACCCGGTTCCAGCCGCCACCAATCTCTGCGCCGTCATTGGTAAACACCCGAAAGTCTGGTTGTTTATCCGCCGTTTTGTTGTCGTTCGCGACGATGCTGATGCGGGATTTCAGGCCCCCAGAGCTTATTAAGCCCAGAGTTCCTTCAAAATTACCGTCTTTGCTTTGGCTTACATATCCTAGTGCTTGTGCCATTTTTTAGTCTCCATTTAATGCCAGCTAATTTACGGGAGCCTGTCTCCCTGCTGACGGGGACCGAAGAGGCCTGTGACAAAAACTGCATACCCCCTTCAAAAATTCTTACTAAAAATGTGGGCGTAACAAAGTGGAGCAGGTCAGTTTCAAACTATTTTGGCGCGTAGCGCATTTCGCGATGAATGGGCGTAGCCCAGAGGAAAATAGTTTAGAATTGTCCTTATGCAGGCTTTTGGCATGGGCTAGGTCACCACCCAGACAGCAGGAAGACAAGGCTTTCGTCACTTCGTTTGGTTCTTACTTGGGGGCTAGAAAATTGCGCGAGCGCACGGTTGTGTATGACAATGTGAAGATGGTAATTTTTAAGAACTGGGTTTCTTGGTGTAGAGTTCTGTTTCAGTGTCGCCACGAATGATAATGAAATGGTTGATAAATTTCCCGAATTTTACAGCGTTTACCACTGATGGCTGCTGATACTGGTAGCGGCTGCAACCTGATTGATAAGATGTCTGCCAAGCCTAAATGTCTCGCTCATGCACGCCCACCTGATGAATGAACCGCAGCAAGGTGTATGATAATCGCGGTCGAGCTAATGGTAAGCTAAAAGAACTTTGCCTTGCTTTGTAATTCAGCAGGATAGCAAACCACCCAATCGACAGCCCCTATTGGCCTAACAAACGAAGGGGTTTCGTGTGTGCGAGGGCAAGCCCGCTTATAAAACATCGGCTGAGCGGTTCAGCCAATGTGTTGCGACGACCCGTTGAACCCACACCCCCAAGCAGTGATAATAAAGACTTCCAAAGAATCACCCTATTTGGGTACAACATCTTTATTGAACGTCTATGGTGTTCCCTCAAATATGAGAGTGTCTACCTACATGAGTGGAATGTGGCGGTCGTGAAGCCAAGGCCGAGATTGGAAAATAGATGGACTTTTAGGGGCTGCCCTTGGGGTACGACCTCAAGCGACCTCACAGCCCATAAGTGCTTGACACCAGACGTCGCCTACCCGAAAATCATCCGAACGTACCAAGGAATAGTATGAATATGTTATTGAAAAACATTAATGACAAATGGGTCGCAGTTGCCATAATTACTTTAATAGCTTGGATGCTGGTTGCACCTATTAAAGCTTTTGGTGCCGAAAATAACCCACAAGAAAAAATGAAATTTTGGCATGCTGGCACTGGTGGAAATTGCAGTGTTTGCTCTTGGACAGCGGCCGAGGGAGTTATTACTGAAGAAACCCCAGCCGACTTTCTAAAATATATTGAATCTGAAAAGCATGTTGGTGCCTTTGTTTCTTTCCATAGTCCCGGTGGAAACTTAAATGCCGGATTGGAGTTAGGCCGAATAATTAGAAAGCATGGCATTGCGACGCAGGTCGGAAAAACGGTTGTCTACCCGGAGCCCGAGTATGGAGGGCGATATTCTGACATAGAAATTGGAGAGTGTTCCAGCTCATGCGCCTATGCATTTATGGGTGGTACAGATAGGCAATTTGGTAAATTGGGTTTCCACAAATATAGTTCAGGGTCATCTTTGAGTAAGATTCTAAATATTGATAAAATTGATGACGTAGAAAAGCTTTCAATATCTTTATCGCAGTATATATCTGGGCTACTAATTGAATACATAGTAGAAATGGGAGTCGATCCGCGCATTTTATCCTTCATTAAAAACACATCATCAGATGCAATTATCTACCCCACTAAAGAGGTTTTAGAAGAATATAATATCATATCACGAACAGGGCTATCTTCTTGGTCGCTTGAACCTGTTGGATCCGGAGCTGTAATGCTCGCATCAGATCAGGAGGCCTCAACTCCTATTGAGAAAGTCATATTTCACTGCCGAAAAACTGACGGTGCAAGATTGCTGACTATGGTTTCGGTTTATTCAAATGCTGAATGGGATATAGAGGCCTTACATCTAAATTCCGGTCTTATAGATGGCTGGGCAGGTGGTGGTGCCGATATAGAAATTAATGGGGTTAAAGTTGAAATCCCAAAAGCGCGAGTGGAGTTTTACAATGATAAGAAATTTCGATATTACAGATTAAAAATAAACCAAAGAGAAGCCAATCTCTTGTTGAACGCTAAGGACGTTTCCTCACTTGTGTATTGGTCCAACGCGGATGGTTTTCACCGTTTTAGGGCAACCTTTAAGGACTATGAGCGAAAAGCATTACGGATAGCTTGGACCAATTGTCTCTAAAAATATTTCCGAGTTCTGTTGGCGAAAAGCGTTAATATCAAAGTGTAAAATTGTGTATGCTGAACCTTAGAAATCGGATGTTTTTCCCATTGATTTCGAGAATGTATGATTTTTGCTTAAGCTTGTGCACCAAACGCTTGCCATACAAATACGGCTCGCGCCCCTTTTGGGAGCGCGAGCCGCTTTACAGACGGTGTATCGGGGGAGACTAGGCCGCCTGTTTTCTCGGTGTGGGTTTGCGCTTGGCGAATAGTTTCGCGATGCGTTTCCAGTTCTGTGCGGGTGGGCAACCGCTTGCTTCGCGGTAATGGATGGCAGGAAATGCTGCCCATCTTGGGAGCCAATCTGGGCTTGCTTTATCAACGCCGTGACCTGCCATGCGGTTCTTGATGATTTGCTTTTGGCTCTTGGCCGTGTCGGTGATGCACCCTTGGGCGGTTGGTTTTCCTGCTATGTCAGCGACCATTTGATTGACCACGCCCTTGTCGCGCAAGATGTCAAAGAACGCTTCATCAGGTTGCCAATAACTTCCAAAATCCGCGCCCGTTAGAACGCCAACGGCTTCTACGGCTCCGCTATTGGTCGAGAGGGTTTCGGCCATACAAAACGTCATTATCCGCAAGACCGATTTGTCATCTAAGTCGAGCAATGTAGCGAATACGGTGTTCAAGCTGAACATGCTTTCATAGCGGTGATAGATTTGGGTATCATCTTTCTTTAGTCCCAATAACCCTGCAATGACTTTGCGCTCTGCGGCAAGTTCCTGCTCGGCCTTGGAGTTTTCAACACTTAACTGCGTGGCTTCCTTTCTTGTGCATTGTTCATCCTTAGTAACTTTCCAATGGCGTGAACCCGTAATCATATGAGCAACGGTCAAGCGCAAAGCCATCTTGGGGTGCTTAATCAGCGCCGCCCGTGCAATGGAATGGCGGTGCAAATTCATATACTCCGCCATCGGGCCTGACATTTCAGGGCGCGGTTTGGTGTCGGGCTTGCTATCTCCATTTTGCGTCTGGCGGTCTAGCCGCCGCGCTTCGGCTTCTGGCATAAAGCCCTCATGGAATATGACCTGTCCATCGTTCTTAACTTCGATATAGACATTGCCGCCTTGTTCCTTACTGCGCTCTACATGCTCCCATCCATAGAATGTTTGCCCTACATCACCGATAAACACGTTTTTCCAACCGTCTTTCTCGTATTGCTCCGCTTCCATTGCGACAATCGTATTCTGGCATGACCAGAATAGTTCGGGGTCGGCGAATTGCCCGTGTTCCCCGAATAGGTCTGTGATGATAGTGCCCTTATACTCCTCCATAGGGAATAAGGCTTTATCAGTGGTGATAAGACCGCCGCCTGATAGCCAAGCCTTTAACTGGTCACCTTGGGGCGCATAGTCGTCAGATTTGAAAATTTTGAGCCATGCCGTTTGTTGTTTCTTGCTCGCCATTGTCAGGGCGCGGATGGTGGCGGGGTTAATCTCTTCGTCCGTGTATAATTTACGCAGTTGCGGCAGTAACGCGCCAAGCGCAAGCCGCTGTTTTACGGCACGTTCCGTAATGCCAAACACGGCGGCGATCTCGGCAATGCTCTCGCCTTTGTCCGCGAGTGTCTTAAAGGCTTCGTATTGCTCCATTTCTGTGGGCGCAAGGCGGGCGATATTTTCTAAGATACTGGCTTCTAGTCCCTCCGCATCGTCGTCCGCGTCCATAATACAGCACGGCACGGGCGCAATCTTATCGCCATCATCTGCAATGGCTTTCAGGCAAAAATAGCGTCTGCGCCCTGCGATAATGCCGTAAGCGTTTTTATTATCCTTGGTCGGCTCTGGCCGTACCAAGAGCGGCTGACGAATACCGCGCTGTTTTACGCTCGGCAATATGTCCGATATATCGGGCGGTTTATTGCCCTTGGCCTTATGGCGCATATTCAGTGTAGATATATGCAAATCGTCAAATGCGATATGTTTCAAGTCGAGTGGTTTAGTCATGGCGTAGTCTCCTATTTTGCCGTTTTGGTTTTGGGTAGGGTTTGGGGTGAATTGATAAAATCTATTAGGTCGATTTGGGCGCGTCCGACTTCGTCAAACATGCCGATGTCGCACGGTTTTTGCTGTGCATTCGGGTTCCGCTTTGGTGTCATAGGGTGGCATGTTCGGGCGGTAAGTTTCTCGCCAAGAGTGACGGGGCGCACACCGTTAATCAGGGTCTGCACTCCGACTTCCGTCTGCTCGCATATGGGTTTGGCACTCATGCCGCGCTTTCGCAAACACTCGCGCACAGCCGTTCCCGTGCTAGCTTTGCCGCGTCCAGTGCTTCGGATAGCAATTCATTTGCGACTTGGGATAAATAGGCATTATCACTATCGGGGTAATTGGCTTCAATTCCCCAAAGGCTTGCGGCGTGGTCTGTGAGTTCGGTGTCGTCTATGGTGACTGACAGGATAATGCCGCAATAAAACCATTCGTCATTTAGCCATGCCGCCATGACGGACTCGGCCTTGGCCTGTTGTTCCTCGCACCGCTTGCGCCATCCATTTCCCGCGCCAATAAATCCTGCGGCATTCGGGTCTAGGCTCGGCCAAAATCCGTCTTGGCGTTCGTCGGGTTTATCGGGGCTTTCGTCGTGGGCAATTCTTGCGGTAACGGTATAATCGCCAACGTCCACGCTTATGCTATCGCCAAGGCAGACATATGGCAAAAACTGCTCGCTAAATTCTGGTTCTCGCGCTTCCATCTTAGCTATTCCAGAAAACGTGAATTTCTTTATAGCCTGTCTCTATAGAGAATATGTCGCCGCTTAATTCCATGTCACGCGCCATAGATTTATAGTCGATATAGTATTTTAGGGTTTTGGGAATCTCGGTGGTGGACTCGGTGAGTTCCTCGGCAAAGTCTGCTAAGCTTTCATACTCGCCGTTATAGCGCTCAAGGGCGGATTCTGCGTCCTTGACATGCCCTTTGGGTGCAATATCGCCGCCATAGTTTTCCAGTAACTTGCCGCCAAAGCCTGAACAGTTTTCCAAAAACTCGGCAATCTCAACCACACGGGCAAAGCTGTCATATTCGTTTATGGTTACACCATCGAAATTCTCGTAATCGTGAATTGCCCATTCCTCGGCATCGGGGATGGGGGATGATTTAAGGATGGCGCGAACTGCGTCCTGAATACTGTCCTCGTCCTCAACGTCTATCCAAGAGCCGTGCAAGTGGCCGTTATTGTAGGCGGCAAGGCAAGCCACATAGATTCTAGGGGTGTCGGGGTCTAGCACGAAAGGTGCGGTTAAATTCCCTGTAGGTTGGGCTTGGCTCGGTGTTGCGGTTCTAGGTTCGGTCATGGGGCAGTCTCCTCTTTTTTCTCCGCACCAGCCTCCGCCGGAAGGGCGGGGATGGGCGGCTAAGAGGCCCGCCAGCAGGGCGCACAAGGGTGCGGGGCAAGGGTTTTGGTAGGCAGACCAAGACAAATTATATGCATATAAAGCCAAAGCCCTTGCGCCGTGACCGCGCCCTGCTATCAGGGCCGCCCGCCCATCCCCGCACTTTCGAAGGAGGCGTTCATGATGTGGGGATTTAAACAAAGAAAGAATTCAATCGCCAAAATACATGGATGTGCTATAACGTGAATCATGTCCGATGAAATTAAAAAATTTGAACAATTTTGGGATGTTTTATCCCGGGCTGGTATTGATGAGCGGGCGCGGGTGCGGGCGGAGCGGTTGGTTGCCAAGACCGGGGAGGCAATTCCTGTTGTTATCGCTGAATTGGGGTTAGCGTCTGATGCGGTTGTTGTTGATGCGTTTTGCGAAGTTACAGGTTTACTAAAAACGGATGTTACGCAAATCTCTGATAACTCTATTTTGGAGGACACTATCAGCACAGAGTATTTGCGTTCTCACAGAGTTTTACCTTTGTCGCAGAATGAGAGTGTGCTTGATGTCGCGATAATTGATCCATTTGATCTGGATGCCATCACGGCTTTGGAGTTTGCTTGTAAGGTTAAAGTATCACCGTCAATCATGACGCTCACGGATTGGCGGGCGGCCTTTGACCAGTTGTATGGACGACAGGATGATATCGATGAAACCGAAGCAGCGTTGACGGGAGCGGGTTGGGCCGATGATACGCAGCGATTGAAGGATTTATCCAATGAAGCACCTATTGTGCGTATGGTTGATCGGTTGTTGACGGATGCTGTGGATAAGGGAGCTACTGATATACATGTGGAGCCTGCTCCAAACATTACCCGCATCCGTGTTCGCATAGACGGGGCATTGCAAGCTTTGCCAGACGAAGCACCTGAACTTGCCGCGTTGTTGGTCTCGCGGGTTAAGGTGCTCTGCGATATGGATGTGGCTGATAGGCGCCGCCCGCAAGATGGCCGGACATCTGTTGCCGTGCGTGGTCGTCCAATCGACCTACGGGTCTCTACAGTGCCAACGGCTTACGGAGAGAGTATGGCTATACGGATATTGGACCGCGCTGCCTCTATGCTGTATTTAAGCAAACTCGGATTTTCTGATTATGACCGGGAATTGATAGAGACCGTATTAATAACTCCCAAGGGCATTTTTCTGGTCACCGGGCCGACGGGTTCTGGTAAGACAACTACGCTCTATGCAGCACTGAATAAACTACGGCAGACCCAACGCAAGATACTAACGGTGGAAGACCCGATCGAGTATTTCTTTGAAGATGTAAATCAGGTGCAGGTCAACGAAGCGGCGGGTGTTACCTTTGCCACGACTTTACGCTCATTCCTACGTCAAGACCCGGATATACTAATGGTCGGCGAAATACGCGACGGAGAAACTGCGCGTATCGCTGTGCAGGCGGCGCTAACCGGGCATTTGGTATTATCCACTCTGCATACCAATGATGCCGTCTCGTCCATTGCACGGCTCAAGGACATGGGGGTTGAAGACTACCTCATCGCGGCAACACTAAGCGGTGTCACGGCACAAAGACTTGTGCGCAAGAAAAGCGGAACAGGCCGCACTGTTATTGCTGAAAGTTTTCTCTGTACACCAGAGATAACCAAAGCCATCAGATCAGGTGCTCCCGAAGATGAAATTGTCAAACTCGCGAGCAAACAAGGCATGGTATCTCTACGGCAAGACGGAGAAGCCAAAGCAAAAGCCGGACTGGTCAATCTTGATGATGTTTATATTGCTACAGGGCAGAACTAATGACCAAGTTTAGCTACAAGGTACAGGGCGCGGACGGGCGGGCACAATCCGGTATTGTTGAAGCTGCCAGCAAATCTGGGGCGCTGGAGGTTTTGCTTTCGCGGGGGCAGACGCCTTTGCGGTTACATGCGGTTGGAGATAAGTCTGAATTTCAAAACTGGTTTAAACCTGCACCCAAGGAGTTCAGCGTTAAGGATGCGGCGGAGTTTTCGGGGGATTTATCACGGTTGCTCAGTTCGGGGTTTTCTTTGCATCAGGCTTTGCAAATGACTGCGGTTTCGGCGGGCTCCAAACCTGCTCGCGCTTTGGCAGAAAAGTGCGCAGAGCAAGTGCAAAAAGGCGGCAGTTTACACAGTGTATTAGTCAAAGAAACTTCCGGTCCGGCATTGGCATTGGCTGGGCTGGTACAGGCTGGAGAAACCACCGGGCATTTGGAAAAAGTGCTGCAGGATGCGTCGGGCAGTTTTGGTGCCAGTGCCGAGTTTAAAGAAAAACTGGGTTCGGCTTTGATCTATCCGGCAATTATTATGTTTATGATTTCGCTGACTTTGCTCATATTTTTTACGATGGTGTTGCCGCGTCTCCGGCCATTATTTGAGGATGTAGGTGATAGGCTACCGGCTATGACCAAAGTCTTACTAGGCTTTGGTGATTTTTGCGAAAATTGGGGGCCGTGGCTGGCTTTGGGCTTGGTTATGTTGCTGATTGGTATGCGTGTGCGGCCAGGGCTGAGACAGAAAATAAAACATTTTTTTGACAGTATCTTGTTAGGTCGGCTTGGTATGGGTGCCCCTAAATTGGCTGGGTTTGCCGCCTATGCCCGCACGCTAGGCCTGTTGGTCAATTCGGGTGTGCCGTTACCCGCCGCTAATTCTGTTGCCGCCGGGGCTGTGGCTAATCTGGTGTTAAGTGAGAAATTTGAAAGTCTGACATCTCCACTTCGCGGCGGTGAAAATCTATCAAAATTATTGGGAAAACTTTCAGAAGCCCCGGAGCTGTTGGTACGAATGGCGGTGATTGGTGAACGCTCAGGTAAGCTAGGTCCGGCGCTGACCGACGCAGCAGGCATTTTGGAACGCTCTGCCCGTACTCGTATGGAGCGGTTGATGGCCGCGCTTACACCAGCAATTACAATAATATTGGGTATTATTGTTGCGCTGGTTGTCGGGGCGTTATTCTTGGGCTTGGCGAGTTTAACCGAGATTGATGTATGATGCTAAGCAAACAGGCTGGATATACTTTGACCGAATTACTTGTGGTTCTTATGTTGTTAACCTTGATGACCGCTATCGGGCCGGTGGCTCTACAAAAGTTATTACCCGGCATGGCGGTAAATAGTGCGGCCCAAACACTACAAGCAGATTTGCAAACCCTACGCGTCCGTAGCTTGACTTCGGGGAGTATGGGCGAATTACGCATTGAGAAAAATGGGCGAGGCTATATACTGCTGGTTGCAGAGCAAATAATACGGCGTCGCAGCTTGGGGAATGCAGTTCGTATTCGCAGTGTGGATGGTGAAGAATATGGCAACGAGGACAGCATTATTACGGCAGATGCAAGTGGGAGGTTATCCGGCTTGTCATTACGCGTTGAGCGCGGTAAACGTGTCAAATCTATTCAGATTAACCCTGTATTCGGGACGGCAGAAATTGTAAGTGCTTATGTGGAGCAATAAACCAGATTATTATAAAAAAGCCGGGAATCAGGAAAATGGCTTTATTCTCAGCGAAATTCTTGTGGCCATGGTAGTATTGGCGATTGCGGCTATCGGCTTTTTACAAACCATACAATTTGCAGCAAGCAGAATGCATAATTCAAAGGTAAGTCATACGCAAACGGTCTTTGCACTCTCACTTATGGAAGATGCAATTGAACGGGATTTGTATGATAAAGAAGGTGGGGAGGGCGTTGACAAAAAAACCAAGCTCAATTGGCGTGTTGTCGTTGTTCCGGATAAAAACCGTCAATCACAAAGCTCGGAACAACCAAGCCTAAAAACAGTCAGTGTCGAAGTGTGGAAAACGGAAACTCGTAAGTTAAAACTCACCAGTATGAAATGGTCGGGGCGTTAGTATGAGCGCCGGGTTTACATTAACAGAGGTGCTTGTGGCGCTCATGATCTTGGGGGCAACGGCAGGAACAATGAGTACGACTATGGGGACGGCGTTTAAATCTTACGAGCGACTTGATAGCAGTTCATCTGATTTACGCAAACAATCCAAGCTCAAACAAGTTATGGCAGAAGTGTCAGGCCGGTATTGGCTCGCGGACGGTAAAGTCAAAGAAAAGAAACTAACCGAAATTCCTGTGAACGGGCCGTATTTTTGCAAGTTAGCCATTGAAGAAAAGCAAGCTGATATTTGGGGTCTTTATGCCATAAGTGAAAGCGGTGAGAAAACGCAAATAATAGCGTCTAAAACAGAATTGCGCTTTAGAGCGATTGGTCAGCGCAGAAAATTGGGTGTGACCCGGAACACCCCTTATGATTATCACACCTTGATATTGGAGCAATTAGAAGATAGCTTGGTCAGTGAGTGGAACCCCATCATATCTGTAGCGTTAAAGGTAGATGCCGACCCCGCCTGCCGATTTGATATTGTGGGGCTTCAATGTCGATAACTAATGAGTTGGTAGAAAAAAACTTGGAACGATATATAAGTAATGGAACATTACTTGGTGACGGCTTAGATATTGTTGCTAGGTTTGGGAAATCTCTTTCGAAGGCATTCGGATGGAACAGCGCCAATGCTATAGGCATAATTTATGCTGAGCCGCCAATCGATTTGCTTGAACAGAAATTGACTTTGAATGTAACAACCCGTGCAAGTGCAAAGCGCGCCGCAAATTTAATGATAACAAGGCTGTCGCCGCTCCATGAAGATCAAATTGAATGGGATATTGTTGGTCCCCATACTTCGCTAGATAACGGCGTTGATAACACCGAAAATGTTGGTGCCCAAATAGTGAATACGAAGAAACAATATACGCTCGGGATTGTCCGCAAAACAGATTTGGAAAATTGGGATAGATTACAAACACAGCACAGTTCGTTAAAAACCATCGGGCGTAGCGGCGATGTATACCAGTTTATCAGTACCCTTAGTCGTCAAACCAAACGTAAGCAAACTCTGTTAGGTATATTGGCATTTATGGCCTGCTATATTGGTTTGTTGTGGGGTATGGCGCAGTGGGCCAGCCGACCTGTAAGAATTGCGAACCATTGGCAAGAACAAACTCGCACTATCCGATTAGACATCCAGAATATGCGTATAGAATTGAAGAAAAATAAAGCCCGCTCAATATTGATGGAAAGTTATCAATCAAGTTCGCACCGAGTAAATTTGTTAGATATCCTTGCCATCACGGCACAAACCATGCCGGACGGCGGTTGGATACGTGAAATAAACTTATCTGCAAACCAAATAAAGATAAGCGGGACGTCTGATAATCCGTCCAAGCTTGCTGTGCAAATGGAAGCCAAGCCATTTATTGGACAAGTGCAATTGGGTGCAGTATCCGCAGATCGTTCCAGTGGATTGCAGAGGTTTACCCTGACGATTATCCTCGCTGACAATTTGGCGAGGGAAAAACCATGAGCAAAACCAGCCAAAACACTAACCGACTTGTTCAAGGAGTAGGCCTCGTCTTAGCGCTCCTATTGTTACTCCCATTTATTTTAATGGGCGGAAAAATGTTGAATGCATATACCGACCTGAAGGATGTTCGGTTTCAATCAGAAAAACTATTGCGACAACAACAAACCTTAAGACAAGACTTGCAAATTAGCCAAGAAAACCTTTCTGCATTACAACGGGACTTTAAACCTTTAGACGGGAGTATAGCCAAAGCCAATGCTATACTTCAAACCCGATTGCGTAAGTTGATTACGGTGGTTGGCGGTACTGTAGAAACCAGCTCTCAAGTCAAAATAAGGAATGATATTAGGGCGGATGCGTCACTATCCCTTAGCCCGGTTTCAGTTAATGTTCGTTGGAGTGTGAGTGAAGTGGGCTTGGGCGAATTCTTGGCGAATAGTGCTGCGCCCAAACAAAACCTAAAAATAGACAGTCTTCTCATTCGGCGTAGACAGGGCACAGCCAGCCTACTTGATATTCGCATGCAATGTTCCGCACTCTGGCAAGACCCGTCTTTGGACAGTAAGGGGAGACGGTAATGAAAATAACGACAAAAATATTTGGCTTTATTGTTGTGAGTTTACTGCTCGGTTTAGCGGCTAAAACACTTCCCCATAAACAAGTAATCGTTACCCCGTTGAATGTAGAGATAAGTCCTCAAACTGTTACCTCTATACCTGCCATTGATGCATCGCTCTTGTTGCAGCGTTATCAATCGCGTCCTTTATTTGTCTCAAAAATTGCACATGATGTCGGGGCTGGGAACGAAACAGACATAGTAATTGTCAAAGAATGGTCACCATTTGATTATCAACTTATCGGGATTAGTCGTGTTAGCAGCAAGACAACGGGTTGGTTTAAAAATATTGATACAGGCGATCTTGTTTCTGGGCGCCAAGGTATGCAATTGGGAAATTGGACACTGGATGCTATGTCTGGTACTGAGGCGAAATTGTCTTCGGAAGGTAAAACTGAAAGTTTAAAGTTGTTTCAAGGGGGAGAAGCGCGTTAAGGTGCGGTTTTGTAGATGTATATGGGATTAGGTTTGAAAAGTTCGCAAAATAACACACGTATATTGAACACATTGCTGTGCGGTATAGCCGTCTTTGCGGTGACGGCTTGTCAGACAATGGATGGTCAGACTTTGCCCAAACGTACAATCGGTGATAATGTGCTTGACGGTGTATTGCATCCAGACACGGAAATTGATACAGAAGCGACGAAAAGAACACTAACCCAGAAAACCACTAGAAAAACTGTCCCATCAGTTATGCAGGATGTTCAGTTGGGCGCTGGCCAATATGTGAAAGCCGGAACGGCGCAAACGGACTTTGTGACCCAAAGGTCGGGGCGTGTTGAACTCGCCTTTGATAAGGCTCCTGTGGAGCAAATCATCAATGCGGTTCTTGGTAATATACTGGGAGCTGATTTCATTATTGACCCTGCCGTTAAAGGTGAAGTGACTTTGCGTACAGCTAAATCCGTGAAGAAATCCGATATTCCTGCGCTTTTAGAACAAGCCTTACGTCTGGTTAATGTCTCACTTATTGAAACTGCGCCCAATACATTCACTGTCATCCCATCATCACAAGCAAAACGGTTTGCCCGGGCTCCGGGTTTGGTCGGTAATGGCGTAAGAGGGGGCATGGTGATTGCGCCTTTGGAATATATATCGGCGTCAGAAATGGCGCGCGTATTGCAACCATTCACCCCACAGGGCAGCAGCATAAAAGCAGATAGCAAACGAGAAGTTCTTATCCTGTCCGGTGAACCTGCTCAAATCAATGTACTCTTGGATACAATGGAAATGTTTGATGTGGATTGGTTGGCGCAAATGTCGTTTGGGGTGTTTGAAACACGTTATGCGCCACCGGAAACGCTGATTGAAGAACTTGATAAAATATTTGGCGGTGCAAATGGCCCTATAGGTTCTCAAGTGGAATTTATCCCAATGCCTCGGCTTGGATCCGTTTTGGTAATTGCCAAGCGGGCTCACAGAATTGCTCAAGCCGAAAAGTGGATACGTAAACTTGACCGTAATGTAGGCGGGGAAGGCCGCAGGTTTCAATTTTTGTCAATTATTAACGCAGATGCGGAGGAGTTGGCTGACACAATTACTGATTTGGTTGGTGACGAAAGTAGCGGTGGTAATCAATATGATAGCGCTCGATCTGAATCCGATACGCAAAACCAAATTCAGGCGCAAAGACCGGCGCAAACAAATGGAGGCTCTAGGCAGAAATTGCGCATACGCGCTGATTTAGCAACAAACTCTCTTATAATTTTTGGTACAGACGAAGAATATCGCCAGATAGCTGACCTCGTGCAAAAACTGGATGTATTACCAGATCAGGTTTTAATCGAAGCCGTAATTGCCGAAGTTACCTTGAACGATGAATTGCGTTATGGTGTGCAGTGGTTTTTTGACAGTCGTACGGGGGGGACAGCGACTTTTTCTGACGCGGGTACTGGCGCGGTGTCTTCGCGCTTCCCCGGCTTTGCCTATGCATTCTCGGGCAATTATGTCAAAGTCGCTATGAACGCATTGGCTGCGGTTACCGATATAGAAATTGTGGCTTCCCCGCAAATTATCACGCTAGATAACCACACCGCAACCTTACAGGTAGGTGATCAAGTCCCCATCGTTACCCAGTCAGCTGTTAGTGTCGATAACCCCAATGCCCCAATTGTTAATTCCGTACAATTTAGGGACACAGGCATTTTGTTGACGGTCACGCCACGGGTCAATGACGGTAATATGGTGTTCTTAGAGGTGGCACAAGAAGTCAGCAATGCTGTGCCAACCCTGACATCTGGAATTGATGCGCCAACTATTCAGCAAAGACGTTTTGATACGGTGGTAACGATTGCCGATGGTGACACATTGGCTCTGGGGGGGTTAATCCGCACCAGCCGCACCGTCGGTGATACAGGCATCCCGATACTGAAGGATATTCCGCTCCTCGGCAATGCCTTTAGCGGTAAATCTGACAGTCGTGGTCGGACGGAATTGGTGATTTTTATGACGCCCCATATCATCCGTTCGCGCGAAGATGCCAGACGCGCCAATGAGCATATCAAGAGCCGTTTGCAACGCTTAAAACTTACAAATTTTAGTGATGAACAAACGCAGCCTTAAATCCATTCTTGTTCTAGGATCTAATGAGGGTACGGCCTTGGTTGCAGCTTTGTGGCTCTCTCTCATACTGGCACTGTTGGGGATTGCTGCAATCTCATTGGTAAAATCAAATGTCCTAGAAACCAAAGTCCAAACCCGTCTTGACAAGGCGTGGGTAGTCGCAGAAGGCGGGGTGGCTATTGCAACTTATCATATAGCCGATTCCCGCAATCCATGGCGTCCACGTACAGAGAACTACACGGCAAAAATTGGTGATGATGAGCTAACAATTTATGTCAATAGCCCACAAGCGAAAATTGATCTTAACGGGGCTGTTCCCGTATTGTTGGCAAGTCTATTCAGCGAACTGGGGTATGAACAAGACCTGGCTAATCAGCTCGGTGATAGGATAGCCGACTGGCGCGACGGCGATGATTTTATTCATCTAAACGGTGCGGAAGCCCGCGCTTATTTGCAAGCAGGGTTGGATTACAAGCCAAGCAATGCGCCTTTTAAAAATGTATCAGAACTTGGTCGTGTATTAGGAGTAGACGCTAACATAATGGCGTGTGCCGCGCCGTTCCTAACCATTTATGCACCAAGTGGACGGGTTGACCCGTATCTTTCCCGTAGCGTTGTGCGACGTGCTGCTGGGCTACGGGACACGCCACCACCAACAATCCCCGGTGTGCGCCGTACAAGTTTGGCTGGGCAAGTGTTTGAAGTGCAAGCTCTTACGCCGATTAGCAAACATTCCGCAGCCCGTATAACAGCTGTCATTCGCTTTACGGGCGACCCGTCCGATCCAGTTTGGCGCCACCGCATTACACGCGATGTAGTTCTGTTAAAACAGGCCACATCCGAAGAACAACTACCGATTACATGCCCGGCACTAGCACAAGGAACCGCTCAATAAAGCTCTGTTTTGTATTGCGCTTAGACACATTTATCAGTTAAGGTAAATTTATGGAACAGACGAAATACGCAAATTTAAAACATCAACACGGATATACGTTGACCGAGCTACTCGTCGTTTTGGTCATCATCTCCTTGCTCACAGCCATCATAGCGCCGCGCCTAATAGGTCGTATCGGTAAAGCCAAATCAACAACCGCCCGCACCCAAATAGAAAATCTAATCAGTGCGCTTGATATATACCAACTGGATATGGGAGAGTATCCAAGCACAGAACAAGGCTTAGCCGCACTCATAATCAAGCCGGAACTCGGTGAAGAACAATCAAATCTATGGTCCGGCCCATATATGCGCAGAGGCAAAGTCCCAAAAGACCCCTGGAAAAACCCGTTCATCTATACAAGGTCAGTTGACGGCGAAACAATCCTAGTAAAATCTTTAGGTAAAGATGGCCAAATAGGCGGTGAAGGCGAAAACCGTGACATTACGAGTGATGATTGATTTGTTTTAATTAATTTCTAAAAGGGGTTGTGGTTGTGATATGTTTTTGTTAACTATAACTTGGGTGAAGAGATTGGGGATTCGGATATGCGAATATTTAGGTTTAGGCTTGGTTCATATTTTAATGTATTAAGCTACTTGATTGTTTGTTTCTCTTATACCGTAGTTTTTACGCCAACCGCATCCGCTGAATGCTATACATATGATGATCTGGGTCGGCTCATCACAGTCGTTTATGACAATGATGGTGCGACAGGGGACAATGCCAAGCGACAGTATAATCTTGATAAGCACGGTAATCGAAAAACAGTTGAGGATGCCATTATTGGTGGCGGTGTTTGTGCCCAACCGACAGGTAGCACAACGCAGGGGGCAGATGGTGCCGCTGATGTAGATTATGGGGCTTCCGCAAATGCCAGCGCGGAGCCGCCGAGTAATGTTCCGCCCATAGCCAATGATGATGTAATAGCCGTTGAGGTCAATAGCAGTATTACTGTGACGCCTTTGGATGATGACACGGATGCTAACTCGACCGATGTGTTAGTCTTGGCAGGGTTTGTTAATAATAATGCGTCTTTGATCAGTGTCTCGCAATCAGGGAATTCAATCTTTGTGACTGCATGGAGTAGCGCGGGCACGGCCACCATTACCTATACGATTAGCGACGGCAATGGCGGTACAGATACGGGATTGATTAGTGTGACGATTACGGACGCTTCTGGTGGTATTTCCAGTGGGGATCCTTGCCTGCTTGATCCTAGTCTAGCAGGGTGCGGAGGAGGTGTCGGCAATCAATGATGGTTAAGTGTGCAATAAGCCGTGTCATACACATTTTGACCTGCGCTGGGGCGGAGTTATGAGCGACCAAGCTTGGAAAGTGCTGGCTGGTGCCGTTATTGTTGCTCTGGCAATATTTGCTGTGCTGCAATTTGGGCATATGGGGCGTAAGAAAGCGTTTAGGCAAGACAGTGGTGACGCTACAGTGACAGAGACACAGCAAAGTACAAATAGCCCTAGCAAGCCCATGTCCATGCAAAGGGCAGAGCAGCAAATTGATATTGTACAGGCTGAACAAGTCGCGGAATCAGATATTGAGGCCATGGCCACCGAACAAGAAGGTTTGGCACCGCTTGAACAAGATGCCCGCCTTTATGCCAAAGCAACAGCCAATATGGGCATTACCCAGATCCGCGCCCTCCAACAAAGTAGGCAGGGGGTAATTGTGCGCGATATAAATGGACACCTTATCCCTCCATACGCAGAGCGTGAACTATGTAATGCTAACAAGAAATGTAAAACAATCATAACCAACACAAAAACAGGCGTAACTGTCTGGGATGGCAGTTGGAAAGGTGGGATACACCCAACAGGAATTGGTAAGGAAGTGGTAAAAAAATGATGATGAGAAATTTAATGAGAGTTTTGATTGTTGGCAAAAACATATCGGCATTAATAGTTTTGATGGTTTTGTGCTCATTCAATTCACTTGCAGGTGTACCACATGCTGCTTTTGACGCCGGTCGGTCCGTAAATCTCGCGGAAGCCCAACAGTATTTTACCACAGATGAAACGAACAAACCCAGTACAAGTGTTAGAACTGCACACATAACAAATAGTGACTTAGATAATTTGTTGGCTCTAACTGCTAAAGGTTTAAATTATGATCCTGAAAGAATTTACGAGTTTGTCAGGAATAACGTAAATTTACATCCTGTATTTGGTGAAAGTAAGGGCGCTTACGGTGCCCTCATCGATTTTGAAGGTACAGCATTTGATCAGTCTAGATTAGCTATGTTACTTTTACATGAAAGTGATGGAAAGCATAATCAAAGTATCTCTGCAAAAATCCATATAGGTAAAGTAACGCTAACGCCCTCGCAATTATCTAGTTGGTTGGGTGTTTATGATAAAAAAATGGCATGTAGATATTTTGCTAATGGTGGAATACCTTCTTCTTTAGCTAATTGTGGAGTATTATCAGGTAATGTAACATCGAATGTTGATATTGCTCATGCCTGGATTGATGTCACTATTAATGGTCAAGTAGAACGGTGGGACTTAGCCTTCAAAGAAATGGATTATTTGCCCAAACTAGGAAATTTAAGAAGTACCGCTAGAAATAATAGTGAGGTTCCTGCACAAAAATTGCTTATTGGAGCAGAAAAAAACTTTGACGGTTTAGTCCCATATATTAGGGGAATAAACAAAAATGGCTTGATGAACGATTTAACGGATGCGTCGATAGGTTTGGATGCTTTTCTTAAGTCAAATGACAATTATTCTAGGCAATTGGATGATGTTGTTGGTGGCCACAAGATCGTCAGGTATAAAAATGGAATGAGCAAAGCGCCATTAAGCAATTACACAACTTGGTCGGCAGGGGGGTATCAAGATATTCCAGATATATACAGGATAATATTGGATTTGGATGTATGGTCAGTCGGCTATCCCGCTAATCCTGACTATTCTGGGCATACAGCAGAGAATCTAATTAGCTCTATATTGTCAGCAGATGAAGTATATGGTCGTCTGTTTCGGATTAAGGCCCGGACTAATTGTAATGATGGTATGTCAGGCGATGATATTCATATAACAGGCTCATATTGTCTCATGTTAAGTGTTGGTGATACCAATGTTGTCGAAGTTATGCGCGACACGATGTTCATGATTCCGTCTGCTTTTGGCAAAGAGGTACCTAGTTTAAAGAAAAATATTGATATCACTATAGCCTACAATCATCCCTATGCTAACAGCTATAGTAGTTCTCAAACAAATGCTGGAGATTTTCAAGATGGGCACATTATAAAAAGGGCTTCGGTTCTGTCGGATACAATAATAGTTAATGGCTGGGGAGCGACTTCAGCCGATCTTATAGCTATGTGGAATAAACGTTTGGGGCGAGATGGAAAACCGCCTAGTTTTGGACATCCCTGCGGAATTTCAGACCCGGAAGTTACGAGAGATTATAGCTGTTTAAAGCCAAGACGTGCATCGAATATAGTAAGACATAAGCTAGCAGCGTCCTATTTATCACAAAGTAGTTTGTTTTATGACATGTTAGCATCATTAAGTACTACGAATATTATCCATCATAGAACAATTGGATTTGTTTATGGAACTCATGTTGTGAAAGATATGAACCAAGCTCAACCTACAGGAGGTGTAGGTACACCCGTTGCAGCCACAAATGCACCATACTTCACTTCTGCTGACGACAGTATATATTTTGATATCCGCCCCTCTTGGAATGTTATTTCTGACACCAACAATTCGAATATTGAGACTAGTGTGAAAAGAAGTTTGGCGGTCATATCATCTGCGCTTGAAGGGTTAGTGTTCAAACACGTACTTGGTTCCTATGATGTGGTTACCACCGGAAGCAAATTTGCTTGGGCAAGTTCAGGGCCACCAAGAGATACGGATGGGCCGGCTAGAAAGCTCTTTAATGGCGACTTTGTTGATGATTCTGATGCACCATTTCCCTATACTATTCCCAAGTTTTATCTTTTTAATCCCAGCAATTATTCTATTGAGGTAGCAGGGAATTTACTAACAGAAGAAAACTATTTACGACTACCCGGGGGAGTTTTTCTGGGCCTGCCCCACCCAAAACTTTTATCAATTTTTCAATTAGATAAGTATATAGCGAGTGGTTATTCCGTCGTGATGCCGTCAGAAACTTTTTTGGGCCCCGGGCCTGTCAAAGGAACTACGCTGGGTATTTATACAAGAGTGAGTTGCTTGAATTATGGGGCTGTTGGTGGTGGCGGATGCGCAACAACGAGGACGCAAGTGCATAACCCTCATCCGAGCCGTGGCAGTGCGATGGTGGCTTGGAATTCGGACACTAGCAAAATCGGGCACGCTATCGTTAGACGTTTTGGGGTTGTTAAGGGAGGGGGTGCGTCTTTTGCTCCAGGTGAAATAGCACAACCTAAACCACCAAAGGCTGATACATTCATTGACCCATCTGATAAATTAAAGCTTGCCTATGGAGTTGACACAAAGAGTGGTTCTTTCTCATACAGCACTCCAGAAATGGTTGTTGGTGAAGGCACCGGCCGAAATAGCTT
>JALSHM010000398.1 GCA_026982235.1 Robiginitomaculum sp.
ATGGCGCAGCAGTGCAAATGACGGCTGGTAAGACTTTGGGCCCCTTGGAACGACCCGCTATTTCCGCACGCTATAACCGGACGCAAAGTGGGGTATTTGCTAAGAATGGTAATGATACATCTACGGATACATATGGGGTATCAGTCAATACGTCCTTGCGTAAGGTTGGAACCAATATTTCCGCCGACTATACGGCCTATTCACAAAGATTGGCTGATGGTAGCACCGAAACAGGTGACCAATTAACGGCGCGTATTTACCAAGACACTAAATATGTAACCGGGCGTGGGCAATATATATCATCTCGCAAGGGGAGTGCAGCGCGTATAAACCGATTTGATGCGCAACTTATGGCAAAGCCATATAAATTGAGCCTAGCCAAAGATGCCACCCTATCAATTGCCCCATCCGTGTCCGGTTCTTGGAGCAAAGACAGTAATTATGTGCGCGGCGGTGTAGTCGCAAACCTTAACTCGGGGCAATTATTGGGCAAGAAAACCAAATTGACGGCAAGTATGGGGGTGTTGCAGAACTTTTCAGGCGAAGTTACTGATAAATCAGACAAATTCCTTACGGTATCCTTGGGGAGAGAACTTAAAATCAATAAAAACCTGTCCATGGGACTATCATACCGTAATAGCTTGCAAGGGGATCAACGGCTTGGGATATTCTTGGACGGGCGGTTCGATTTCAATGAAAAGCGGAAATTCCGCGCAAGTGAAGAAGGGCGTGGTGTGCTTAAGGGCAGGGCGTTCCTCGATAAAAATCGCGATGGCATTAAACAAGAAGATGAGCCAGGCATTGGCGGCGCCCTTATCCGTGTGCGGCAATCTAGTCTAAGCCTGCGCACAGATGCGGCTGGTTATTTCACCATTCAAAACATTAAAGTTGGTATTCATGAACTACAAATAGATGGGCGGAGCTTGCCGCTTGGATATAGTTTGGCAGAGAATGTCTCGACCAAAGCCAGTATTCATGATGGTCATATTACGGATTTAATGTTGCCAATCGTGCAGCGCGGCCAAATTCGCGGTTTCGCTTTTATCGACGAAAACGGGGACGGGGCGCATAATAAGGGCGAAAAGCGGCTGGAGGGCGCACGCCTGTCTCTAACGGATACATCCGATTCAAAGTATCATTTTGAAATTCATGCATCAAGTTTTGGGCAATATGCATTTGATGATTTGCCTGCAGGAGAATATGAGCTGGTCATCATGAAAACAAATTCACCTCTGGGTGAGCCATCGCCTGAGCCAGTAATTATCAATCTAGCAGAGAGAGATGACCTCATGGCTCGAATCAATATAGCCGCCATAAGCACCGAACCAGCAACTGAGCCAGTGCTAAGGGCTGAACAGAATTCTGAACCTGTCACCATGAAAGGTAAACCCGATAACGGTGTGCAGGACAGAATAGGAGGGCTTGGAGAAGAAATCCCGCCGCCGGACATACCAGACAACAATATTCCCAGTTCTAAGGATGTTGTGGTCAGTCCGATGCCGTAATTCTTCTTGGTACCCCCATTCACTAACTAAGGCGGTCTCGCAAGAGACCGCCTCTTTTTTTTAAATCTTTTTTTGAATTTGGGGCAATCCCACAATATGTGTATTTCGCCAAATAAATGGCTCAATTTCTGGAGGTTATTATCTGTCAGCCCTGCATCAGGCTATATGCCAAGGTGGCGTTAAGACTTAGACTTGCTCGGAGCGCCTGCGGGTTTGGTTTTACGGGTACATTTTCCGTCAAAGAATGCACCATTGGCGATTGTCAGATGGTCTTGGATGAGGTCTGCAAGGACGTTGGCAGTTTCAGCCATTTCAATAGTGCCAGCATCAACCTTACCTGTGACTTTGCCGCGTATTAACACTTTACCCGCAGTAATTTTACCATTTACCGAGCCTTGCTCGCCGATGGTTAGCGTTGTGGCTTTAATATTGCCCTCAAGGCGGCCTTCGACTTGTACGTCGCCGTCTGTGCTGATTTCGCCTGTTATGACCAAATCACGGCTTAAGATAGAGGGCGCATTAGAGGCTTTGGCGCGCACAGGCGGGGCAGCTTTTTTGCCAGAATCGGCTGGCTTGCCTGAAGATGTTGGTTTTGCGGATGGTTGGGTTTTACTGAACATATTGGCCGGCTTTCATAAATAGTTTTGGATTATAGGTACGATCTTCAAATATCACTTCATAGTGTAGATGTGTACTTGTAGACCGACCCGACGACCCCATGCCAGCGATTTTTTCGCCTTTTTCAACTTTTTGCCCACGTTTTACATAAGTTTTTTCCAAATGTGCATAGCGAGTCTTAAATCCGTGCCCGTGATCAATTTCGACTACAAGCCCATAGCCCGATCTACGTCCTGCAAATTTTACTTTCCCATCTGCCGTAGCAACAATTGGTGCAAGCCTGTAAGAGGCAATGTCCATGCCAGAGTGCATAGTCTGGCGTTTGGTAAACGGGTCTTTGCGAATGCCGTAAGCACTGGTTACATAGTTTTCCGCATCGATAGGAAAAGCGAGTGGAGTGGACTTTAGAGCCTGCTCCAAAGCCGCCACTTCTGCTGAGCGCGCTTTAATACTGTCAAGCCGTGGTAAAAACTTCCCATATTTAATGAGGGGTTTTTCACCTAGTTCAATAAGTGGGCCGCCCATACCGCCACTACCGTTCTCTAAGATTTTTTCCAAGGGTACTCCGGTTGAGCGAAGAACAGCTCTTGCCGTTTCAATACGATTTTGAATTTTCTCTTCGCCGCTCATCAAAATTTTGTTTTGGTCTAGCTCAAGGTTGACCAAGGCAGCATCTAACACAGTACCTGTAGTCATGCCGTTATATTTGCCGAATGGTACACGAGGCTGACGGTCTATTACATCGGCAATTGCTGGTGACATCAAAATTTCACTGGATGCATATTGTGTCGGGTTCAGTTCTTCGGGCGTGGGTACGATACCGCCTTGCGTAATCATGTTTACGATTGTGTTGTGCTTGTCTTCGAAATGCTGGGCCGCGAGCTCAAATTGCCCTTGTTGCTTGGCCAACAATTCCCTAGCATCTTGTTCTTGCGCTTCAATGTCGACCATATAGCGTTCATACTGGGCTTTTTGCACCATCAATTCTTTGGTTGACGAACGCAACGGGCTTTGCCCCCATAAAACATTGAAAAATGTAAATAAAAGCCATAAAGCGGTCAACAATGCAGCTGCAACGATGAATAATTGCGCGCGGGTTGTTAGAATGAAATAATCTACACGCCCACCAGTTCTATGAATAAACTGGCGCTCTGGGAACGTCTTTAATGTCCGTTCTTTAAGTTCCGCTTTAAAGCTTGATGGTGTTATCCCTAGCATGTTTCCCCGATTTTATGATGTGTCTAATCATAGATTTGAGCATAGGACGGAATATTTAACAAGGTTTCAAGAAAAAACCAGCATTATTATGAAAAAAACAAGAATTTAATCTTTCGCGAATTACATAAAGGTGCTGGGCAACTTATGGTGCGTAAAATGTACTCGGAATTCCCGCTAATGCCCGTGCCGCGTCGTTAAATGGCGGTTTTAACGTGCCTTTATAGTATTTTTTCAAGAGCGATTTAAATGTTTCCTCGGGGTTTAATTGCTCCGAATGGCAGATATGCATGAACCAATATGTGCCAATTGCAACGTGGGGAATTTCTTCATCGTAAATAATACCGAGAATCACTGCGCTTTCTTTATCGCCGACGCTCTTTAATTTGTGAATCATGGTCGGCGTTACATCAAGCCCGCGCGCCTCCAAAACCATTGGGGCAACGACCAGTCTGGCAGCAAGGTCTTTTGAAGTGGTCAGAGCCGCTTCCCATAATCCGTTGTGGGCGGGAAGTTGGCCGTAAAAACCATCTAGATTCACAAGGCGGTCATTCACCATGGTGAAATGCCGTGCTTCATCGTCGCAAACGCCGACCCAATCGTTAATAAAGTCCCGGCGCTTATCATCTGCGATACGCGGACTGCTGGCATAACGCGCCAGCATATCTGCGGCGAGGTTTATGGCGTTGAACTCTATATGGGCAATGGCATGTATCAGTGCAGCCCGACCTTCGATTGTGCCCAGGCGCCTGCGCTTAACAGTTTGGGGGCTGACCAGTTCTGGTTTTTCTGGTCGTCCAGGCGCACGGGGTATTTGTGTGTCACATGCGCCACCAATCTGTAAGCGGCCATCCCGCCATAATTCTGCCATTTCGTGAGCGGCAGCCACTTTTTCGGCTGGCTCGGCGGCGCGTAAGACGTCTATAGCTTTTCGCTGGATATTCATTTGAGTTAGATAGATTGAGCAGCTTCTAAAACCGCCTCTACATGGCCTTTAACTCGGACTTTGCGCCAGATTTGTGCAATCTTGCCGTCTGTACCGATCAGGAAGGTTGAGCGTTCAATACCCATATATTCACGGCCATAGAGTTTTTTCAAAACCCAAACTCCGTAGGCTTCGCAGACTTTCCCCTCTTCATCAGCGGCCAGAGTGATTTTTAGGTCATGCTTAGCGATGAATTTGTCGTGACGGGCTACGGAATCCTTGGAAATACCAATTATTTTCACTCCAAGTGCATCAAAGTCTTTTTTAAGCGTGCTAAACCCTATAGCTTCAGTGGTACAGCCCGGCGTCATATCTTTGGGATAAAAAAACAGGACAACCATGTTTGTATGTAAATTCGACAATGTAATTTCACCTTCACCATCCGTAGGTAAAGTAAAGTCGGGTGCAATTTGGCCTATTTCCATGATAGTCTTCCTATATTATTTGGCTGTCCTATGAGCGAAAATAAAACTCAAGACAAGTCCTCGATTGACAAGCCGAAGATAGACAAGAAATCAACGACAAATGCAAGCGATACAGTTGTTATACGCTCTTGGTTTGTAAGTATATTGTTTGAATTTAGCAGTGTTGTGTTGTCACTGGCTATTATATGGCTTGCCGGTCTTGGTATTTTAATGAACCGGACTTCGGTAAACTTGTCTTTCGTCAAGCCCCATTATGAGCATTGGTTTTCGCAAGCATTCGACGGAAAAACCACCGAAATTGACAGCTATTCGGCTCGTTGGCTCAAAGAACGCCGCGTGATCGAGATCAGAGCCAAAGGTATACGCATACGGGATAAGGATGGTGGTAAACAGATTCTTGAGGGGGTTAGCGGTGAGTTTCGTTTCCGGAATAATTTATTGTCGGTGCCGGAAATCGTACGTTTAAATATTATAGGTGGTGCGCTCACCATTATTCGTGACGCAGACAAACGGGTGCAAGTGTCTTTGGGGACACCTGCCGCTTCTGGGAATGTTGGCGCATTGTGGCAATCCGAAGTCGGGACAACGGGCAGTAATTTGTTGGAGAAAATTGAAAGCATCACGGTAAATTCCGCCGATATTTATTACCAAGATGAATATAATGGCCTTGATTTGACGTTTTTGCATATAGACGGAACATTCAGATTTTTAGGTGGGGAAATCCTTCTGGATACGGTCGGCGTTTTAGATATGGATGGCGAAAGCCAGGCAGCATTTGAATTACAACTGAAAACCACGCCTGACCTTCAGGTTTTTAATGGTGACTTAGCGGTCAACAATCTGGTGCCTGCGCAGATTGCACCCATGCGCGGTTCTGTCTCTATCCTGTCAAAATTAGACGCGCCCCTAGATTTAACCGCCACGGTTACATCTGCTGAGGACGGCAGTATTCAAGATTTAAAACTAAACCTGATAGCAGGAGAGGGGCAATTGAAAACAGGCGCGAGCTATAAACCGTTTTCATATGCACGTATAGCCGCACATTATGACCATGATGCTAAAAACATCCAAGTTCAGGCTTTGGATATTGAAAGCGAAGCACTTAATATTATGGCATCTGGCAGCGTGAAAAATCCAGTGGGCGGGGTCAATGATTTATTAGTTAAGCCTATTGAGTTTACCTTGAATATTGCAAGTGCGCGCCTCGATCCCGGCCAAAAATTTGATGGCCCTTTATCGGTTAAAGACAGCAAAATGGCCGGCAAGGTTTCACTGAAAACGCGCAGTGTAAATCTTGAGACGATTGCTTTGGACTTTGGCACATTTCAAACAAATTTATCGGCGGGTTTGACCAGGAATAGTGAAGGTGTGATTACCAGCATCACTGCGAATGGTGTTGTAGATGGTGTTATGAGCCGTGACCAATTGTTGGGTTTTTGGCCACACGAATTTGCACTTGGTGGGCGGAATTGGATAAAAAATTCCCTAAAATCCGGCCAGATTTTCAACCTTAAAATACAGGCCAATTTGGATGCTGATGATATCAAGAATCAGGTAATAGCTAATGATAACCTAACCTTGCGCTATGATGTTAAAGGCGCAAATGTGCAATTTATGCGTAAAATGCCTTGGGTAAGGGATGGCGCAGGTTATGGCGTCTTACAGGGAAATGGAAATACATTTTATATTACAAGCGGGCGGGTCGATGGCCTTGTGATAAATAAAGGGCAAGTTACTATTCCGAAATTCCTACCATTCGGTGATGATTTCACCATTGAGTTAAACGGGGCGGGCACGGTCGCGGAAATGCTACGTGTAAGTAATTTTCCACCGTTCGAGTTTTCCAAAAACTACGGTATTAACCCCAAGGATTTCGGGGGCGTGGGGGTGATTGATTTGCATATCACACGGCCACTTTTGGTGAATTTTGATCAAAAGCGTATTTTATACAACCTGTCCGGTGATTTTACCGAGGTCAATATCCCGATTGGTATCGGTGCCCATAAATTAAATGGCGGACAGATGCATTTGCGTGCCGATAAAGACGGTATCACAGTTTCAGGGCCGATTAAACTGGGTAAATGGCAAACGACACTGGACTGGGCTAAGCCCCTTAAATACCAAGATATACCCGCAAAATATACATTGGTTGGAACAATAGCGCGTGATGATTTAGATGCGTTCGGCATCGGCCTTAGGCGACATTTTGGCGGCGAGATTGGCCTGCATATTAGCGGTGAAGGTGACGGCCTTGCCGTAAGGCAGGCGGATATATTTGCCAATTTCAACCAAGCCGAAGTTAATATAGGCAGGTTGTGGCATAAACCCAAAAACACCAAAGGCAAACTTAGTGGGCGTTTAGTTTTGGTGCCAGGTGGCGGTGGCCGTATTGAAAATCTGGCCATAAATTCCCAAGGCCTTGAGATAAAGGGGCAGGTCGCCCTAGCACAAAATTTTCGTTTGATTTCTTTGGATTTAGATAGTGCAAAAATAGCGGATTTATTGGATGCCAAGATTACTGCAAAACCAACCAGGGCAGGGGGCCTATCGGTTGGAATGGACGGCAATTATTTCAACATCGCTCCGTGGGTTAATAAGGCGTTTGAGACACAGTCCAGTTCAGTAGCAGCTCCGATAAATCTAACCGCACGGTTGAACAAAATTTATCTGGACGAAAATTATATATTGACAAATGCCCAGGCAGAATTTGCCCATGACGGCAATAATATTACCAATGCTCTCCTCCGAGGCTTGACAAAAGACGGCGAATTTTTGGCCAAAATCGGGGCGCCGACTACGGGGCATAGCCGTTCCGTCCGCGTGGAAATACCTGATGCATCTGTCGCAATGCTCGCCCTTTTGGGACTAAACAGTATTGAGGGCGGCAAGTTGGAGATTGCCGGCAAATTACCCCCAAGCGGACAAAAGGGTGGATTGTCCGGACATGCAAGACTGGAAAACTTCACCCTTAAGCAAACCCCTGTTTTCGCGCAAATATTGTCCTTGGCCTCCTTGCAGGGCTTGGCCGATGCCTTAGGCGGTGACGGGCTTAAGTTTAATGAAATGGAGGCGCAATTTTCTTTAGAAGATGGGGTTCTAAGGATTCGTGATGGCCGCGCATCTGGTCCAGCCCTTGGCCTGACCGGTGCGGGTGATATTGGCATTGCGACCAAAATTTTGGATTTTGACGGGGTGCTGGTGCCGTCCTATACGGTTAACTCATTACTTGGCGATATACCCTTACTCGGTGACATCATTGTTGGCAAAAAAGGTGAGGGTATGTTTGCCCTCAATTACGCGCTCAAAGGCCCATTTGCTAAAACCCAAATAACGGTAAATCCGCTTTCGGCCTTAACGCCCGGTTTCCTGCGCCGAATATTCGACGTCAAACGCGACGGGATTGATGACCCGGCAGTGGCCGATTTAATTAAAAAGCAAGAAAAATCTGGGAAACAAGAAAAACAAGAGGAGTGACGCGCACATTACCGCGTTGTTTGCTTTGTTCTTGCCGCCTGCGCTGCGCTTCTATATAGGCTGAACAAAACTATTCTAAGAGTAAAATATGCATGATATTAAAGCCATTCGCCAAAACCCTGATGCTTATGATAAAGCGTGGGCAAGGCGCGGATTAGAGCCACAGGCGCAGAACATTTTGGATAAAGACAGCTTGGTACGCCAAGCTCTCAAAGTTCAACAAGAAGCCGAAGCGGCGCGCAATAAAGCGTCCAAACAAATCGGTTTGGCTATGCGCAATGGTGACAAAGACGAGGCCGAGCGCCTAAAGACCGAAGTCGCAGGCGCGAAAAACGTCATCTCTTTGATGAATGAGCAAATTGCGGCAGAGAAAGCTGTGCTTAATGACCTGCTCGCCAGCTTGCCTAATCTTCCTTTTGATACGGTGCCAGACGGTGCCGACGAGGACGAAAATGTAGATTTGCGCACATGGGGCGAGCCAAGGAAATTTGACTTTAAGCCGAAAGCCCATGATGATTTAGGCGCTGCCCTGCAAGCCCCTAACGCCCCGATGATGGACTTCGAAACCGCCGCTAAAATGAGTGGGTCACGGTTTGTGGTTCTCAGCGGAATGCTCGCACGCTTGGACAGGGCTTTGGCCGCATTGATGCTGGATATTCAGACCGAGGAGCATGGATATACAGAGGTCGTTCCGCCAGTATTGGTAAAAGCGCCTGCACTTTATGGGACTGGGCAACTTCCAAAGTTTGAAGAAGATATGTTCAAGACCACTGGGGATCATTACATGATCTCAACATCCGAAATTTCCCTTACCAACACAGTGCGCGAGAGCATCATCGACGCTGACAAGCTGCCTCTTCGTCTAACCGCCCATACGCCGTGTTTCCGCTCCGAAGCGGGCAGTGCAGGGCGGGATACTAAGGGCATGATACGCCAACACCAATTTAACAAGGTGGAGCTTGTGTCTATTGTTAAGCCAGAAGATAGCGAAGCCGAACATGAGCGGATGATTGGTTGCGCTGAGGAAGTGCTGAAGCGCTTGGAGCTGCCTTATAAAGTGATTGAATTGTGTACGGGGGATTTGGGTTTTGGAGCGCGTAAAACCTATGACATTGAAGTCTGGTTGCCGAGCCAGGATTGTTACCGCGAAATATCCAGCGTTTCTAATTGCGGTGATTTTCAAGCCCGGCGCATGAATGCCCGCTATCGGCACGCAGAGAAAGATAACCGCTTTGTGCATACGCTAAATGGTTCAGGCTTGGCAGTTGGCCGCACACTCGTGGCCATATTAGAAAATTACCAGAATGCGGACGGGAGCATTACCGTGCCCAAAGCGCTTGTTCCGTATATGGGCGGTGTTGAGGTGATTTCGTGATTGCCAATATAACTGTCATCAATACTACTGTCATCCCGGCCAAGCCGCTCTTGCGGTGCGGAGCCGGGTTCTCAATGTTTCGACGAACCGCCGAGGTTCCGGGTCAAGCCCGGGATGACAATACTATTATTATGGATGATGGGGCTAAAAACTAATGCGTATCCTCTTAACCAATGACGATGGGGTTTCTGCTGACGGTTTGGAAATCCTTGCAGAAATTGCGCACGCACTGAGCGATGATGTGTGGATTGTCGCGCCTGCCACCGAGCAATCTGCGGCGTCGCGCGGCGTGAGTCTGCATAACCCTGTGTTTACACGAAAATTAGCCAATAAAACCTACTCAGTATCTGGCACGCCCACGGATTGTGTGATTGTGGCTTTGCGGGAGATTATGCTGGATAATATGCCGGACTTGGTGCTTTCAGGTGTTAATCGGGGGCAAAATATTGCCGAGGACATTGGATTTTCCGGCACAGTGGCAGGAGCATTGCAGGGTATGCAAATGGGCATTCCGTCTATTGCCCTGTCGCAAGCTCGCGGGTTTTATAATCACCGGCAGGGCAAGGTTAATTGGAAGGCCGCTCTAAAACATGGGCCTAAACTATTGAAAAAATTACTCAAACAGGGCTGGCCTAAGGACGTAGTTCTGAATATCAATTTCCCTGATGTCAAAGATGAAAAAGTCGCGGGTGTGCATATCACCACTCAAGGGCGGCGGGATTTTGAGATGAGCAATATCGACAAGCGCACCCACCCGCGCGGCGGTGATTATTATTGGCTCACCTATAAAGGCGGCAAATCTGACCCGGCAGCGGGTACTGATCTGAGGGCTATTTACGACGATTATATTTCGGTAACGCCCATACATATCGACCATACCCACTACAAAACAGTCGCAGCTCTTGGCGCTATATTCGAGGACTAGTCTATGTCTTTCATAGAGCCTGGGTTATTTGATATGATTATGCGGCTAAGAGGGCGCGGGGTTTCAGATAATAATGTCCTGCGTGCCATGGAATTGGTCAAACGCTCTGCCTTTGTGCCTGACGCGCTGGTACCGGAAAGCTATGACGAAAAAGCTTTGCCCATACCGTGCGGGCAAACTCTGCCTGCGCCCATAGATATTGGCGTTATGTGCCAAAGTTTAGACGTGAAACCCGCGCACAAAGTACTCCTCATAGGGACAGGGAGCGGCTATACCGCCGCAGTCCTCGCCAAAATGAGCAAGCGGGTATATACGGTCGAGCGCTACCGAACCTTGGTGGAATATGCCGAAAAACGTTTGCGCGAACAGACTGCAAAAGTGGTTATCCGCCACGCAGACGGGCGGCTAGGCTGGCGCGGCCAGGCACCGTTCGACCGTATTTTAATCAGTGCATCTGTGAGGGTCATGCCGGATGCCCTGCAAAACCAACTGACTGAGACAGGCATTATGATTGCTATTGTCGATTCCCATTTAGTCCGCGCTGTGAAGCAAGGAAGAAAAATGGTTGAGACCAAAGTCCTCCCCATGCAACTCCCCGCTCTAGAAGCCGGCAAAGCTAAAACCTTGTAATCTTCAATCTGGTATATTCTTAAGTAATTTAACTGTTTTTTTACCATAATGTTTGAACTTCAGGTGAAATATAACCGGGAGGCCGATATGATTCGCCGCACTTTAATTACATCCACGATCCTTGCCAGCATGTCTGCGCCAGCTTTGGCGCAAAACAATGTTACGATTGTTCGCGAAACAGTGCCGGATAATAGTCAGCCAATTATTGCTAATTCTGCGCAAGATATTGCTATCCAAGAGCAAATTCGTAAAATTAAGGCCAATAATGCACGGGTAAATAGTGCTATTGGTATATCGGATGCCTATTCATATGGCGCGCCGGCGGCGGTTGTTCCGGCTGGCAATGTTCAGTTGCGCACTATTCAGGCCGGTATAGTTCAATCTGGCGCCGCTCCGGTGGCAAG
>JALSHM010000399.1 GCA_026982235.1 Robiginitomaculum sp.
GGACGATGTGAAATCCATCGCCCTGCCCGCACTTCGGCATAGGGTAATTTTATCCCCTGTGGCAGAGATTGAAGGCCGCAGTGCTGATGAACTTATCAGCGACATAATCGAACAAACCGAAGCCCCGCGATAGGTCATATAAATGTTCTACCCGACCCAAAGAGCCATTCTTCTCATGGGCGCAGGCTTACCTGTGACCTTGCTTCTGGCTGTGCTTAATCCCAATCTATGGGCGGTGGGTGCGGCGTGGATTGCTTTGGTGTTTGGGTTGATTATGTACGATGTGATCATGTCGCCTGCCCCGCATCAGTTTGAACTTAAAACCGAAATTCCAGCATCCCTTTATGTGGGGACAAAAACAGATTTTGCCTTTATCTATACGCTTAAAGGGCGGCGCAAACCCAATAAGCCAGAGATGAAACTAACACTTGGTAAACGCTTGCAGGCACAGCCAGATGTCTGGCACCCGCCTTTTGAAGACGGCAAACTTCTCGGCGGGTTTCGCGTTACGGCGCTTCGGCGCGGGGAAGGCAATGTTGAGAATATCTGGACACGCTGGACAGGGCCGCTTGGCCTGATGTGGCGACAGCTCAAACAACCCTTGGATAATACGATAGCCATCGTTCCGGATACGAGACTGGTCAAGCAAAAAGCCATAGAAATATTTTCCCGCGACGCGGCCCACGGCCAAAAAATGCAAATTGAACGCGGACAGGGCACAGAATTTGACAGCCTGCGCGAATTTATGCCCGGCATGGATAAACGCGCCATAGACTGGAAACATTCAGCCCGGCACCGCAAATTACACGCCAAAGAATTTCGCACAGAGCGCAACCATAATATCGTCTTTGCTATAGATACGGGCTATTTGATGTGCGAGCCGCTCAAGGGGATGACGCGGCTGGATTGGTCGATTAACGCGTCTTTGCTTATCTCTTATGTCTCTTTGAAATACGGAGATAGAATTGGCTATTTTGGTTTTGACAAACGCCCATATTTATTCACGAAACCTGTGTCCGGCACCAATAGTTTCCCCCATTTGCAAAACCTCACCGCGCAATTAGAATACTCAACCAACGAGACCAATTTCACCCTCAGCTTATCGTCCCTATCCAAGTCCTTGCGCAGGCGTTCATTGATTATTGTATTCACGGAATTTGTCGACACCACCAATGCGGAATTGATGATAGAGAATGTGAGCCGCCTCATAAAATCTCATATTGTTTTGTTTGTCACTTTCCAAGATGTAGAGATTGAAAATCTTATTGCTGCCGAGCCAAAAACCCCCGAAGACGTGACCAAAGCCGTCATCGCCGCGTCCATGAATAAAGAACGCGACATTGTGCTGGCCAGGCTGGAACGTATGGGCGTACAAATCGTGCGCACGGATATAGAACATATGAGTACGGCGGTTTTGAACCGCTTTTTGGAACTTAAGCGCAGAGAAATGATATGAGTGGAGCTTCTCTTAAAAGCCATAAATTTCGCCTCGACCGTGAGGCCGACTGGAAGCAGTTGGAGGTGCTTTTGAAACGCCTTGAAAATCGGTCTATCCGCTCGCTCACAGACGCGGAAATGATTGCACTGCCCGCCCTTTACCGCGCTACTTTATCGTCCCTCAGCGTGGCGCGCGCCACCTCGCTCGACCAAGATGTGATTGCCTATCTGGAGAGTTTAAGCACACGAGCCTATTTTTCTATTTACGGCAACCAGACCAAAATGAGCGCCCGCTTACGGTATTTTTTCACCATTGGTTGGCCGCAAGCCGTGCAAAACATCACTCGCGAAACCATAGCTTCGGCACTGATTATGTTCCTTGGTGCATTATTAGCCTATGTCTTGGTGCGCAATAATATGGATTGGTATTTTTCCTTTATGCCGGAAGGCCTGATGGGTGGGCGCACGCCGGCCAGCACGGCGCTTGAACTGCGCGACACACTCTACCACGACGGCGATAAAAGCGGCTTGACCGCATTCGCTAGCTACCTGTTTTCCCACAATTCCCGCGTGGCCATTCTGGCTTTCGCCCTTGGCTTTGCCTTCGCCATACCGTCAGCGACTTTGGTGCTATATAATGGATGTACGCTTGGGGCTTTTGTGGCTCTGTTCGTGGATAAAGGACTAGGGTTTGAGCTTGGAGGCTGGTTGATTATTCACGGTGCGACGGAACTTTTCGCTATCGTGCTAGCGGGGGCGGCAGGTATGAAAATAGGCTGGACGGTGGCTTTTCCTGGGAAGATGTCGCGAATGGAAGCCGTGGGTAAAGCAGGTGCAGAATCCGCCTCTGTGCTGGGCGGTGTGGTGATTATGTTGTTCTTGGCTGGCCTGCTTGAAGGCTTTGGCCGCCAGCTTATTACCAATGATTATGCCCGCTATGGGATTGGGATAACGACCTTATTGCTCTGGCTAGCATATTTCTACTTGCCGAGAAATTTTGAGGCTTTCAAATTTGATGGCACGGTAGGGACATCATGAGCCAAGCTCCCAAGAAATCACGCGCCAACACAAGTTATAACGCCGATAGAAATGTCCGCACCTTAATCACTCCCGAGGGCATTGATTTGCGCCTGCGTATCGCAGACGGCGGCGCACGGGTCGGCGCGTTCACAATCGATTTAGCAATAATGATTGCCACCCTCATTGCCATTACATATGCCCTGTCATTTACAACTATTGGCATGGGCGACAGAGGCGAAGAAGTCGTGGTTGCTGTCTGGGTTATGCTGGCATTTTTCTTACGTAATTTTTATTTTATGTTTTTCGAAATGGGGCCAAAGGCGGCCACGCCGGGCAAGAGGGCTATGAAAATACGGGTGGCCAATCGGCACGGTGGGCACCTGAAAGCCAATGCGGTTTTTGCCCGTAACGCCATGCGCGAATTGGAGTTTTTCTTACCCCTATCGTTTTTCTTCTCTGCTATATTCATGATGAACCAAGGGGTAGATGGCTGGTTGACCTTGCTTGGTTTGATTTGGAGTTTCATATTTTTACTCTTCCCCTTGTTCAACAAAGACCGCCTTAGGGCTGGCGATCTTATTGCAGGAACATGGGTGGTGAAATCCCCAAAACCTTTCCTATCCAAAGACCTAGCAGAATCCCAAAAATCCGATGGACGGTATCGATTTAGCCAAAGCCAAATAGATGCTTATGGGGTTAAGGAACTCCATGTCCTCGAAAACGTCTTGCGTAAAAACGACCCCAAAACCATCGAAGAAGTTACCACGCGCATTATGACAAAAATCGAATGGGCAGACCCAACAAATGCCGATGCCAGCCATGCATCTAGGCTAGAATTTCTAAACGCCTATTACGCCGCCTTGCGCGGCAAGCTGGAGACCAAATTGTTATTTGGTGTACGGCGCGCCGATAAATTTGACAAGCGCTAGGGTCTAGCTTTTTGCGCCAACATTTTCTCCGCTATCGCCATGTCTTCGCGTGTGTTGACATTAAAAAATGGGTCAATGCCATTCGTTTTTTCAAATGACACAGCACATGTCTCATAAAGTGCCAAAAAATCTTGCACTTTGAAACTTTTACCATCCCTTAAAAACTCACCTAATTCCGGGGCAAGCCGTACCGGCCACAAGCCGCACACATTGTGCGTATTTTGTCCGACCTGCGCTAAGCCAATTTTCTGCTCAGGGCATGTTGATAACTGATAGGCAAAGTTTTTGGGCACAAATGGCGTATCTCCCGATACTGTCAACACCCGATCATATCCTAAGCCTGCCGCCCATTCCATAGCCGTTAATATGCCCGCCAAAGGCCCTAATTGGCCTTTGATACTATCGGGGATAACGGCAAGGCCAAAACCATCATATGCGCCCCCCGCCCCGTTGAGCGCTAAATCCGAAACCTGTGGCTCTATGCGGTCAATCGTGTGTGCGAGTAATGGCCGCCCTGCGAGTGCGGCCAGCATTTTGTTACTACCAAAACGCTTAGAGGTGCCTGCACATAAAATCATACAGGAAATCATATGGGGAATTTTGTCATCAATATTATTTTCACTAGCCATATCCTCCCCTTAGCCCTAAATGCTGTGGAATGAAAGTCGCTCTTCTTGGCATATTGTTTTTTCTCACCGCCCTGCTCTATGCCAGTGTTGGCTTTGGTGGCGGCTCGACCTATACGGCTTTGCTCATATTGGCGGGGGCTAATATCCTGATTATTCCGGTCATTTCTCTCGCCTGTAACATCCTGGTGGTGAGCGGCAATACCTGGCGTTATAGACGGGCTGGCTACATAGCATGGGCGCAGGCTTGGCCATTTATGGTTTTGTCCGTGCCCATGGCTTGGATTGGCGGACGTATGCGTGTGGAGGAAACCGTATTTATTGGCTTGCTCGCACTGGCTTTGTTGTTCGCAGGGCTTTCTTTACTATTCAAACCAAATGGCAAGCCCAACACGACATCCCTCCCCCTTGCCCAACCCTTCGCCCTTTTGGTCGGTGCAGGGCTTGGTTTATTATCTGGTATTGTCGGCATAGGCGGCGGCATATTCCTTGCCCCTATATTGCACTATATCGGCTGGGGCAAAGCCAAAGAAATAGCGGCATTGTGCAGTTTATATATTTTGGTAAATTCTGTGTCTGGCTTGGCGGGACAATTGATTAAGCTTGACGGGCTAGAGCAACTGGAACTCACCCGTCCTTATTGGGCACTCGCCCCATTGGTATTGGTCGGCGGGTTTATTGGCAACCGTATGAGTATCACAGTTTTCTCGCAAAACACTGTGCGCAAAATGACGGCAATATTGGTGCTATTTGTCGCACTTCGTCTTCTTTGGGGAATTGCTCTGGAAATTTTCTCAAATGGCACTATCTTAAACCCATGATAAAAATACTCTATTTTGGGCGCTTAAGCGATATGGCAGGACGCCGTACGGAAACATTGGCTTTGCCGCAGGGTGTGCGCAATATTTCCGCACTCCGCGCTTGGCTCGATACCGCACATGACCTTGGCGGCGCATTGGATGATCCGTCTGTAAAGACCATGGTTGATCAAAGCCTTGTCCATAATGATATGTCCTTGAACGGCAATGAAGAAATTGGCTTTCTGCCCCCGGTCGGTGGTGGCTGATGATAACAATACGCGACACCCCATTTAAGCCGAGCAAAGAGCTAGAAGCTTTTACCCAAGCCAATTGTGATGCGGGGGCGATTACCAGTTTTTTGGGTCAAGTGCGCAGCGAAGCGGGCAAGGTCAACGCCCTTTATCTTGAGCAATATCCTGGCGTGACCGAAACGGGCATAATGGACGCAGTGGCCAAAGCCAAAGCCCGCTGGACGCTTACAGATGTCATGGTCATTCACCGTGTCGGCACAATGGATGTGGGAGAGCCTATTGTCTTAGTGGCAATAGCGGCAAAACACCGCCGCCCTGCCTTCCTTGCCTGTGATTATTTAATGGACTATCTCAAAACCCAAGCCGTTTTCTGGAAGCGCCAGACAGGTAAAGATGGTTCTAAGTGGATTGAGCCGCGCACCGAAGATTATCAAGACAAGAAAAGATGGGAAATACGATGAAAGGTATTGACGAAACCAAAGCATTTAAACCAGTGCGCATCGCCATATTAGTGGTTAGCGACACACGCACATTCGACGATGATACATCGGGCGCTTTATTGGCTGAGCGTGTGGTAGCCGCAGGACACGAATTGGCCGACCGCAAAATTATTCGCGACGAAATCCCGCTGGTACGCGCACAGGTCAAACAGTGGATAGAGGCGGCTGATGTGGACGTGGTGATTAGCTCTGGCGGTACGGGTCTGACCGGGCGCGACATCACCCCCGAAGCCATTACCCCCTTATTTGAGAAAACCATTGAGGGTTTCTCCCATGTGTTTCATATGGTCAGTTTTCAATCGGTCGGCCTCTCAACATTGGCGTCCCGTGCTGTCGCTGGTACTGCCAATGGCACTTTCATCTTTGCCCTGCCCGGTTCTAATGGGGCATGCAAAGACGGTTGGGACAAAGTGATTGCCCCGCAATTGGATAGCCGCCACGGGCCGTGTAATTTGGTCGAGCTCATGCCGCGCCTTAAGGAGACATAATATGCCCAACGATCTTTCACATTTTGATAAAGATGGCCGCGTCAAAATGGTCGATGTGACCGCTAAAGACATCACCCACCGCATTGCTATCGCACAAGGATGTGTGCGCATGCATAGGGATACATTAGCCTTGGTCAAATCTGGTGCCGCCAAGAAAGGCGACGTTATTACTGTTGCCGAAATCGCAGGTATTATGGCGACCAAACGCACAGCAGATTTGATCCCGCTTTGTCATCCCTTACCCATTACAGGGGCAAAATTAGAGATCAGTTTTGACGATAAATTACCCGGCCTGTCCGTGCGGGCTGGCGTCAAAACCACAGGCCAAACCGGTATTGAGATGGAAGCTTTAACAGCCGTATCTGTCGCTTGCCTGACCATATATGATATGCTGAAAGCCGTGGACAGATCTATGGTCATAGAGCGGATTGAACTTTTGGAAAAAAGTGGCGGCAAGTCCGGCACATATAGGAAATCATCAGAGAACAAGAATGGCTAAACTCATTTCAGTCGCAACCGCCCTCGCCGCAATTTCAGACACAGCCAAACCTCTGGATGTGCAAACTTTGCCACTTGCCATGCTGAATAGCCATGTCCTCGTCCAAGATGCATATGCAAAAACCACCCTCCCCCCCCTGGATGCATCGGCCATGGACGGTTACGCCGTAAAACTGGAAAAACATCACAAACAAGGCTCAACATTCACCCAAATCGGTGAAAGCCCAGCGGGCAATCCCTACCCTGGCAAAATTGGCGCAGACGAAGCCGTGCGCATTTTCACAGGCGGAGCCGTACCTGACGGTGCTAATCATGTAATTATGCAAGAAAATGTCCAGGTCGACGGCATGACTATCACGCTAAGTGAACCGGTTTCACCTGCCAGCCATATCCGCAAAGCCGGCATAGATTTCAGCGAGGGACAAGTGGTTGTCAAAGCAGGTACGTATCTCGATGCCTATGCCATTGCACTTCTAGCTGCCGCTAATAACGGAACTGCGCAAGTTTATAAACGCCCGAAAGTCGCGCTAATTGCCAATGGCGATGAACTTACAGAACCAGGCGGCATACTCCGTACGGGCGCAGTCGTTAGCTCTAACCCGTCTGCTCTCGCCCCCTTGATAAAATCTTGGGGTGCTGAACCAATTTTCGCAGGCATTTCCAGCGATGACCCCAGATCTATTAAAGCCCAAATCGCCAATTGTGCCGATGCAGATATTCTCGTCCCCATAGGCGGTGCATCGGTCGGCGATCATGATTATATGCGCCCGGTTTTTGCCGAGCTTGGTTATGAGAAAATATTCGAGAAAGTCGCGGTCAAGCCGGGTAAACCAGTATGGTTTGGCACTATGCCAAGAAACAATAACAAGCAATATGTACTCGGCCTGCCCGGCAATCCGGCTTCGGCTTTGGTAACCGCCCATATATTCTTAAAGGCGCTCATAAACAGGCTGATAAATGCCGCCGCACCAGCCCATAAATATGTCAATGCCCGCATCACCCACCCCGCACCAGCCGCCACATGGCGGGCAGAATATGTCCGTGCTTGTGTCGAAATTGACGCAAATGGTCTGTTGCAAGTCACTGCCATACCCCGCCAAGATAGCTCTCTGCTAACCCCGTTCCTAACTGCCAACTGCTTCTTGGTGAGAGAAGCTGGGGATAGCGCGCTGGCAAAGGGCGATATCGCTAAAATTATGATGTTTAAGATGTTGGGCTAAGCTTTTCTCCGCCCCGTATTACTGCGGAGCGTTCTATCTCACATGCGATGCACCATTCACATCAAATGTCGCACCCGTTGCTGACGGGCATAAATCCGATAATAGAAACGCCACTAATGCACCAATTTCGTCCACTTGTGCAAAGTCTCCCAGCGGGATTTCTGCTTTGGCGGCCCGTAATACTTCCGGGTCGGTCGGAGCCATTTCGGTGTTAATCCAGCCCGGTGCCAAGGCATACGCCAAGACACCATCATCCGCCGCACCGCGTGCTATGGTTTTGTTCAGTGCCAACAATGCACCTTTGGAGGCTGCATAGGCTGGATGATCTATCGAATCTCCGCGTATGGAGGCTCGTGAACACATATTGACAATCCGCCCACCTCCAGCAGCCCGATAATCTACCAAAGCCGCCCGGCATAAATCCGCTGGTGCTTGCAAATTAACCGCCATAATTTTCGCCCAGCCATCAGCCCATTGGGCATCATCACCATAAGGGTCTGTGACCAGATCTATGCCCGCATTATTGACCAGCCCATTGAGAGGCCCAGCCATATCAGTGGCTTTCGTCCAAAGACGTGCACCTGCACCTGGCTTGGATAAATCTTCGGTGAGCAGACCAACACAATTATCACCAATGTCTGCCGCTACAGCTTCGGCTTCCTTGTGATTTGAATTATAGTGCAAAACCACATGCGCACCGTATTTTGCACAAGTCTTGGCTATCGCCGCGCCCGTGCCTCGGCTTGCTCCCGTAATTAACACATTTATGTGTTTTAAATTCATTTTATTTCCCCAAATTATATGGTAAGTGCAGGCTATGAAATTGATAACCTATCTCGAATCTGTCATTAGCCGTAATGCAGGCATAGTGCAAACCCAATTGGCGCGTGAAGACCTCGCACGGGTGGAAAAATTGCGCGAACTCGCGAAAACCCGCGACACATATGCAGATATGGAAAAAGACGGATTGTATATTGGCTGGACCAAAGGCGATTTTCGCACCCATGAACTATCCGATCCTATCAAAGCTCTGATGCGGGCGATTTATGATCTTGAGAAAACAGGCGATACGGAAAAATATGATGAACGCATCATGGATATATGGGCAGCATTTCACACACTGCGCCTGAAAACCCTTGTTCATTGTTTATAGGAATATGTCCCTTTGATAGATGCAATAGAACATAATCTAAAGATCGGTATCAAGCTTTTAGACGCGATTAGCGACGCGCAATATGCGGATACCACGGTCAAACCCTACCATTCCAGTATCGGTAGCCATATGCGCCATATCTTGGATGTTTTCGATTGCATATTTGAGGGTCTTGAAGATGGTCACATTGATTTAACGGCACGCAAACGCAATAAATTGGTTGAACGCAGTACAGGCGTCGGCATCGCCTATTTCGAGCAAATACTAGCAAAGCTCGAAGCCTTGAATAATAGTAATTTAGAGCAAATTATCCTTGTTTCAGACAATTTGGGTCTCGGCATGGTGACAGCCAAATACACTTTGGCAGCTATTCTTATCCAAGCCCACAGCCACGCCATGCACCATTTCGCCAGCTTGGGCTATATCATCACAGAACTCGGCATAGACCTCCCCGATAAAGACTTCGGTTTCAATCCGACAACGCCTAGAGATGTTGCTTAAAGGGATTTTGCGTCAGAGCGCTCTTCCCTTCTACAAAACCATTCTGTTTTTCTAGATAAACGCCGCCTCAGAATCAACCATGCCGCAAGCGTCTTCGTCTGCGTCTTTGCAATAAAGCTCATAGAGGGCGCCTATAAGGACGCGGGCGTCGTCGCTGTCTAGGGAATATATGATGGATTGAGCAACACGCCGTGTTGTTACAATTTTTTCCCGCCGAAGCATAGAGAGATGTTGCGATAGAGCGGATTGAGATAGGGGCACACTTTCCAGCAATTCCCCTACTGACATTTCGCGTTCCGCCAACTGACACAATATCATAAGGCGTGACTGATTGGCCATTGATTTGAGCAAAGCACAGGCCTTACCTGCATTTGCGCCCATTTGTTCCATTGGCATATCCATCGTCGTAACCCCAAATAGCTATTAGCCGCAGCCTTCAAAACCGTCCGCATCCATTTTGGCCTCATATGGCGCTGCCACTTCGGAGCCAGGCACTAAATTACCTTTGACGCTATCCCAATCATCTGGCTTTAATATAACCATCCAATTTGAATAAGGGTCATCATTGGCTTTGCTCGGGTTTTCGGCCAAATCACTATTGGTCTCGATAACTTCGCCGCCAGCCAAAGATTTGGCTGGGCCAACCCATTTACCACTTTCAACCGTGGCACAAGATTTACCAGGGCGGACTTTGCGGCCTACTTTCTTGGGGGTGAATGCCACCAATTCGCCGGCCAAAGCCGTGGCGATTGTGGTCATGCCCATTTTTACCGTGCCATCACCAACTTCGGTAAACCAAGTATGGTTGTCAACATCATATAATAGATCGTCTGGAAGGTCACATCCGCGTACATTAGCCATTATTTTACTCCTACAAGTGATTCAACTTCTTCTCTGTTTAACTTATTTACTTTCGAAGAGCAA
>JALSHM010000400.1 GCA_026982235.1 Robiginitomaculum sp.
GCCATGATCATACAGCTGTAGGGTGATACCAATGACCTCATAGCCCTCACGCGCTAACATAGCCGCGCAGACAGAACTATCTACCCCGCCCGACATGGCCACTACGACGCGGGTGTCGCGCTCAGGCTTAGCAAAACCTAATGAGTTTAGGTTTTCCGCCGCATATTTTGTCTTTGTATCACTCATAGCCGCCTAAATAGGGCGCATATGTTCATAAGTCGAGCCGCCTTGGCATTTTAATTTGGGGTAAATGTTAATAATTGCCGCCAGAAAAAATCAATAGAATCAAAACCTTATAAAAACCGCAAGAATTTCTTAACACTATTTATTGTCGTTAACCTTTGTATACATTTGATTTTATTGCGTTTTTTTCGTGTTCGTTAGGGGGTTTTTAACAAACTGGCGCTAGAACAACAACATAAGAAACACGGGGACCTGCGCAATCAAGCACAGGATCAAGAACAGTGGTGAAAAACAATGATTAGAGAGAATGTGGTAATTGGACCGGAAGGCACGCCGCTCACGCTAGCAGACCTCCCAAAACCTGATACTGTAAGATGGGTTATTCGGCGTAAAGCCGAAGTTGTTGCCGCCGTGCGCGGTGGCTTATTGACACTGGACGGTGCTTGCGACCGTTACGGTTTGTCTGCTGAAGAATTTTTATCTTGGCAAAGGTCAATAGAAGCCCACGGGATTTCCGGCCTACGGACAACACGGATACAAAACTACCGTTAGTAGTTTTACATTTGAATATAAGAACCACCGATGCGAAAGCATTCGGTGGTTTTTTATTGGGCAAATACCATCTAAATATTTGTTTTATATCAATAATTTATCATTATTTTAAAGAATACACTTTATGTTTTACCCATAACAAAAGCACAAAAGTGCGCGACATTTGGGTGGAATGGTATGACCTCTTATAATAATCGGCCAGACAATAGGTTTGGTGGGCGCTTGGTGCCTGTATTCGCAGTCGACGAGGGGCTGTGGAGCGCGGCTTTGGTATTAGCTCTGGCTAAAACGGCGGCGGCGCGCGGCGAGACCGTATTGATGCTAGACCAAATGGGTGGGCACTTGATGGACAAAGCCGGTATTGTCGTGGGCGCTACTCTTGCAGATGTGGTGGATGGCAAAGCCCGCATGTCGGACGCAAAATATATAAGTCACAATGAACATTTTACCGCTGTCAGCACGGGTGGCGCCGATCTAGAAAACCTGTTGGGGTCTTTAGCGGCCTTATCACTCAGCTATGACTGGGTGTTTATCGGTGCAAATTCTGGATGCACACCTGCCCATATTAGATTGGCGGGCGCCGCAGATGCTGCGCTTATGGTATTTGATTGCGACGGTGATAAATTCATGCGGGCTTATTGGATGCTAGACGCTATCCGCGCTCGTATTGCCCGATTTGACCCGCTATTGATTGCGCAAGGGCAAGAGAACCAGGCTTTTGATAGCTATGAACTTTTAGCCGGAACTGTCGGTGACTTTTTGGGTGCTGCGCCAGCCCTGGGCGGTATATTGGAGGCGCAAGCTTCTGCCACCGAAATAGCGCCTGTGTTATTAGAAGCCTTGCGCCAAGACTGTAGAACACTTCAACGGCTTGCCACGGGATAGGATAGGCTGACACTTTTGTAAT
>JALSHM010000401.1 GCA_026982235.1 Robiginitomaculum sp.
GCGCCAAACCCTCTCGCAATTGGGTTTTGGGTTCCCAATTTAGGTGCTGCTTGGCTAGGCTTATATCTGGTTGTCTTTGCTTTGGATCGTCTGCGGGCAGGTCTTTGAAGATGAGTTTGGATTTTGTATCCGTGAGTTCAATCACTGTTTCGGCCAATTCGCGAATTGTAAACTCATTTGGGTTGCCCATATTCATCGGGCCTATGCAATCATCTTGCGCCATAAATGCCAGCAACGCGACCACAAGATCATCCACATAACAAAACGACCTTGTCTGACTACCATCACCAAAAATCGTGATGTCTTCCCCCTTGAGCGCTTGCACGATAAAGTTGGACACTACCCGCCCATCATTGGGGTGCATATTGGGGCCGTAAGTATTGAACAGGCGCGCCACACGAATATCCAGGCCGTGCTGGCGGTGATAATCAAAGAACAAAGTTTCAGCGGCGCGTTTGCCCTCATCATAACAAGCGCGCGGCCCGATAGGATTAACATTGCCGTGATAGTCTTCGGTTTGCGGGTGAACGGACGGGTCGCCGTAAACTTCGCTGGTGGACGTTTGCAAGATTTTCGCCCCGAGCCGTTTGGCCAAGCCCAGCATATTAATCGCCCCGTGTACGCTGGTTTTCAAAGTCTGTACCGGATCGTGCTGGTAATGAAACGGGCTGGCCGGGCAAGCCAGATTATAAATCTCGTCGACCTCCAAATAGACGGGGAACGTCACATCATGACGGATAAATTCGAAATGCGGATTATCCATCAGCGGCACAATATTGTCTTTTTGTCCGCAAAATAAATTATCCAGACAGATCACATCTGCGCCATCGTCCAATAGAGCCTTACAAAGGTGCGAACCGAGAAACCCCGCCCCACCTGTCACTAAAATTCGTTTTCTTAAATGTTGCATGGAACTTCTTTAACGGCAAAATACCTGCACGTCATGTGATTTGTGCCTTTAAAATGATACCGACAGGTGTTATCTGCTTGGGCGAACCCAGTAAGGAAATTTTATGCGCGTTGCGATGATTGGTACAGGTTATGTGGGCTTGGTCTCTGGCGTCTGTTTTGCAGACTTTGGCCATGATGTTGTTTGCGTCGATAAAGACCCGGCAAAAATTGAAGTGCTGAACAATGGCGGTGTGCCCATTTACGAGCCGGGCTTGGCTGAATTGGTGGCCAAAAATGTCCGCGCCGCCCACCTAACATTCACCACCGAAACCAAAAATGCGGTCAAGAATGCGGATGCAGTGTTCATCGCAGTCGGCACACCGTCCAGGCGCGGTGATGGTCATGCGGATTTATCCTATGTCTATGCGGCTGCCAAAGAGATTGCGGGCTATATGGACGGCTATACGGTTGTCGTTACCAAATCCACCGTGCCAGTGGGCACAGGTGACGAGGTGGAGGCAATTATCTGCAAAGCCCGCCCCGATCTCAAACCCGGCGTCGACTTTGACGTGGTTTCCAACCCTGAATTTTTGCGCGAAGGTGCGGCCATATCGGATTTCAAACGCCCCGACCGGGTGGTGGTCGGCACGGATAGCGACAAAGCCCGCACCGTCATGCGTAGCCTGTACCGACCTTTGTTCATTAACGAAACCCCGATCGTGTTTAC
>JALSHM010000402.1 GCA_026982235.1 Robiginitomaculum sp.
CACCCTGCCCCCACGGCACGTTTCACGGCGCCCTCTGACAGGTCAAATGCCTTTACCGTGTGTCCAGCCCGCGCCAGATTAGCCGCCATACCACCACCCATATTCCCAAGCCCGATAAATGCAATAATGGTCATGATGTACTCCTAATCTAAAAATTCCAACTCTTTTGGGGTTTGTGCGAATGCGGCGCGGACTTCGTTTAGATCTACGTCTTCAATACTCGCCGCTGTCCATTTCGGGTTACGGTCTTTGTCGATGACGGCGGCGCGCACACCTTCAACAAAGTCTGGTATGTGTAAGAAATTTAAGGATAAATCTAGTTCTTGGCGCATGGCTTCGCGAAAATCAAACCCGGCTCCGCGCCGCAAGGCTTCGAAAGTGATATAAACGGCCAGGGGGGATTTGCTCTCTAGGAATGAGAGTTGTTTGGCCGCCCATGCTCCACTTTCGGCACTTTTATCCGCCCTAAGCGCCGCAAAAATTTCCGGCAACGTGTCCTTGTCAAATGCGGAGATTGCAGCGGGTAAAGTATCCGGCATTTCTGGTTTTCTCACATAGTTCTTAATCACATCCATGACTGGCCCGTCGAGGCCATCCAATTCCGCTTTACCCAGCGCGATTTTAAAGGCTTCGTGCCTGTTGCTTGGGATATAGACATTGGCGATACCGAGCGCACAGGTCTGCGCAGTTTTCAACCGCGCCCCCGTAAGGCCAAGCCAATTGCCTATAGCACGACCAAGGCGCGGCAAGAAATATGTACCGCCCACATCCGGGAAATACCCGATGCCTGTTTCGGGCATTGCGAACAAGGTATTATCCCCGGCCACTCTGAGGCGCCCATGCACGCTCAGCCCGACACCGCCGCCCATAACAATCCCGTCTATCATGGCGATATAGGGTTTTTTATAGCGGTGGATTAGATCGTTTAAGGCATATTCCGTGCGCCAAAACTCTTCGGCTCTAGCGTCGCCCGCCTTGGCACTATCGTGCAGCATGATAATATCACCGCCCGCGCAAAAGGCTCGCGCCCCCGCCCCCTCAACCAGCACCGCACCAATACGGTCATCATCCTGCCAAGCCAGCATGACCTTGGTCATAGCTGCGCACATTTCGGTGGTCAGGGCGTTTAAGGCTTTGGGACGGTTCAGGGTAATTACCCCGAGATTACCGAAAACTTCGAAATGAATTTGATTGGTCATAACATTGTCCTATTTTCCCGCTCATATCCAGCTACGACTGGGTATCCAGCGAGTAAAGAGCGAGCAAAGCCACATCCTTGTTTAAACTGGATTCCCGTTTTCACGGGAATGAGCGGGGTGTGAGAGGTTTTCACCGCAGCATCCCCCGCGCAATAATTACCCGCATAATCTCGTTGGTGCCCTCTAATATCTGGTGTACCCGTAAATCCCGCACTATGCGCTCAATCCCGTAGTCTGCCAGATACCCATACCCACCGTGCAGTTGCAAAGCATCATTGGCGATTTTACTGCCCACATCTGTGGCAAAGCGTTTCGCCATAGCACAGTGGCTAGATTTATCCGGGTCACCCTTGTCAATACTATCGCCAGCGCGGTAAATCATCAGCCGGGCCGCATCCAACTCCGTCGCCATATCGGCTAGTTTAAACTGTGTGTTTTGAAAGGCGGATATAGGCTTGCCAAATTGCTCTCGCTCACCTGTGTACTGAATGGCCGCGTCCAGCGCCGCCCCTGCTCCGCCAAGGCTACACGCCCCGATATTCACCCGCCCGCCGTCCAGCCCGGCCATAGCGAACCGGAAACCTGCGCCTTCGTCGCCTATGCGGTTACTCTCTGGGATACGGCAATTTTCCAATATCACTTGCGCCGTTGGTTGTGCATTCCAACCCATTTTCTTTTCCTGCGCGCCAAAATTAAGCCCCGGCGTTCCGTTCTCAACCAAAAATGCCGAGACAGATTTCTCTCCGGTTTTGGCCATTATCAAATAGACATCAGAGAAATTAGCCCCCGAAATAAACGCCTTGGTACCATTTAAAACATAATGATTTCCGTCTCTTATGGCCTTTGTTTTAAGTGAAGCCGCGTCCGAACCACTGCCCGGCTCGGTCAAACAATACGAGCCAATGGTTTCCATGCTCGCCAATTTAGGCACAAACCGTGCCCGCAGTGCGTCATCCCCAAATGTATCAACCATCCAAGTGACCATATTATGTATGGACAAAAACGCCGCCGTGGACACACAGCCCCGCGACAATTGCTCAAAAATCAAAGCCGCATCCAGCCGCCCCATCTCGGAACCACCGTGTTCTGAGCGCGTATAAATCGCCCCAAACCCAAGCGAGGCGGCTTTCGCAAGCACATCCCGCGACAAAAACTTCTCCGCGTCCCACTGCGCCGCATAAGGCGCAAGCTCAACATCCGAAAACTGCCGCGCCATGTCCCGTATCATGACTTGTTCTTCTGTAAGACTAAAATCCATTAGAACGTCGGAATAACGAACGCGCTGTCTTCGGATAGTTCGTCGCTTTCCAGCCATCTTTGGGTTACTGTCTTGGTTTTCGTATAAAACCTTAACCCCTCCATGCCGTATTGGTTTATGTCGCCAAATGCCGAGCGTTTCCAGCCGCCGAAGCTGTGATAGCTTACGGGGACGGGAATGGGGACATTGATGCCGACCATGCCAACTTCTACCCGGTCTGCAAATTCGCGGGCGGCGCGGCCATTTGCGGTGTAGATAGCGACGCCATTACCGTATTGGTGTTGGCTGGGGAGTTTTAAGGCTTCCTCGAATGTATCGGCGCGGACAATTTGTAAGACCGGGCCAAAAATTTCTTCTTGGTAGGTGGTCATGTCGGTGGTGACATTATCCAGCAAAGTTGGGCCGAGGAAATAGCCGTCTTCATAGCCTTGAAGCTCAAATTCGCGCCCGTCGACCAATAGGTCTGCGCCCTCCTTTATTGCCAAATCAATCATGCTGATGACTTTGGCTTTGTGAGCCGCCGTAACCACGGGGCCATAATCTGCATCTGGGTCACTGGAAATGCCTATTTTCAGGGTCTCGATAGCCGGGAGCATTTTTTCTAGGAACCGCTTTCGCGTCCCCTCACCCACTGGCACAACAACCGGTAGCGCCATACAGCGTTCCCCCGCAGAGCCAAAGGCCGCGCCCAGAATATCCTGCACGGCTTGGTCCATATTGGCATCTGGCAAGATAATGCCGTGGTTCTTGGCACCGCCCATACATTGGGCGCGTTTGCCGTTCTTGGCAGCTTCTGTGTAAACATAATGAGCAATATCGGATGAGCCTACAAAACTAACAGCTTTGATATCGTCGTGCTGCAAAATAGCGTCCACAGCTTCTTTGTCGCCGTTGACGACGTTCAAAAGACCAACGGGGCCACCAGCCACAACGAACAATTCCGCAAGCCGCATAGGCACGCTTGGATCTTTCTCGGACGGTTTCAATATGACCGCATTGCCCGTTGATATAGCCATACCGAACATCCACATAGGGATCATGGCAGGGAAGTTGAACGGGGTAATAGCGGCAACAACGCCTAACGGCTTGCGGATTGAATAAACATCAATCCCCGGGCCCGCGCCCATTGTATAATCGCCCTTTTGGTTTTGCGGCACACCGCAGGCAAATTCTATGACGTCAATCCCGCGTATGACATCGCCCCGGCTATCAGCAAGAATTTTACCGTGTTCAGAAGACAGCAGAGCCGCCAATTCGTCCATGTGTTTTTCCACGAGTTCCTTAAATGCAAACAGCACCCTTGAGCGGCGTTGGGGGTTCACCCGCGCCCATTCAGCTTGGGCTTTTACGGCAGATGCGACGGCTTTATCCAATTCAGTTGCATTGGCCAAAGCGACCTGCGCCTGAACCTCGCCCGTATTGGGGTTGAAAATATCGGCAGTACGCCCAGACACACCTGAAATATTTGTACCTTCGATAAAGTGACCTATCTGCTTCATGGGAACCTCTTTGCTTGAGTCGCATCACTATATAATATCTATCAAGAAATTATATTCTATATATACGCGCCATTCGCAATAAATCTCTCCAAAAATTCATGATAAACCCATTAAATTTCAGAGAAAACTCATAGACGCGACTCGAATGCCGCGCTATGCAGATGAAAATTCTTCTGGGTGAGTATGTCGTTCAAAAAATCAAAATTTAAATCCGGTTTGCTGACGAGCCTATTGGCGGTATCCGGCGCGATTCTTTCTGCTCCGGCATTTGCCCAAGGCATTTCGCTAAACACAAAACCAAGTGCGTTAAAGCTCGCACCCGATAGCCCGTTTCGTGACCCGGATGTCATATATCTCGAAGCCGATGAACTTGAGAACGACGAAAAGAACAAGATGATATATGCGCGCGGTTCTGTGGAAGGCCGCTATCAAGATAAAACTATTTTGGCCGATGAAGTCCGCTATAATGTGGCTACGGGTGAAGTCTTTGCCATTGGCAATGTGGTCTTAGTCAATGCGGACGGCTCTTCACAATATGCCGATAAACTTGAGCTTTCTGATGAACTTGAAGCAGGTACTGCGACCAATTTCTTGGCGCGTTTTCCAACTGGTGGGCAATTAGCATCCGCTTTCGCTGCCCGCAAAACCGACACTGGCATAGAACTTTATAATGCCTATTACACCGCTTGTGAGGCTTGCAAAGTCGAAGGCAAAACCAAGAAACCAACCTGGCGTTTAAAGGCGCGCAAAGTAACCCAAGACAAGGAAAGCCGCTCTATTCGCTACAGGGACGCGGTATTTGAGTTTAAAGGTATACCCGTTTTTTACAGCCCCTATTTGGCGCATCCTGACCCTAGTGTTGATAGAGCTAGCGGGGTATTGATACCATTTGCTGGTGTATCGGCTAGTAAGGGCGTTAATTTTAGGACGCCTTACTATTTGGCTTTGTCTGATTATTCAGAGTTGACCATAACGCCGCGTGTCTTCCAAAAGGTCAACCCTGTTTTGGAGGCTAAATTCCGCCGTAAGTTTTATTCGGGTGAGTTTAACTTCGAGGGAAGTTTCACACGCGCATCCTTTTTTGACAATAGAGGAGATATATTGAGTGATCTTGATTTTTTCCGTGACCCGGACGAGAGCCTTAAGGGTAAAAGATGGCGCTCGCATTTCTTCTCCAATGGCCTTTTCGACTTAAACGAACAGTGGAAATGGGGTTTTGAGGCAGGCTATGCTACGGATGATAATTATCTCAACCGCTATGATTTTGATGAACAGCGCGAAGATTTTGGCCTTTACCAAGCCGATAATCGCCGCCTAACCCAGCAATTGTTTATTGTCGGGCAAAATGATAGTTTCCGCTTCTCTACGAGCGCCTTTGGCAATGTTAGTTTGCGCACAAGGATACGCCGTAACATTGAAAATGACAATCCGGCGCTGAACAACTTTAATGAATTATTGGTTAGCCGTGAGAATGACAGCGAACTTCCCGTTGTTGCACCAAAAGTCGAACTCACTAAATATTTCAAGGATCCGTTTATTGGCGGTCGCTTGAAACTCTCCGGAGATGCTACCGTGCTTTTCCGCAATGCCAGCCCGGTTCGCGTTAGGCGCGTAACCCAGCCTGATGGCACTATTAAAACCATACGGACTGTGGATACCGATTACACCCGTGGAACGGCAAGTTTGGAATGGCAAAAAAACTGGATTGCGCCCGTAGGCGTAGAAGTCCAACCTTTTGCTATGGGACGGCTTGATTATTTCAACATCCAGTCTGAAGATGAAGAACTAACCACTGCCCAAGAGGAAAGCTTTAGTTTCAATCGCTCCCTCGGGCAAGTCGGCGTTGATATTCGCTGGCCTTTCTTAAAAGCTGGTAATGACAAAGGTGATATTAGTTGGATTTTAGAGCCGCGCGTTCAAGTCACGCAAAGTTTCGGGAACGGCAAGCGCGACAATTTCTTTCTGACTGATAACAACGGTAGAGAAATCACATTATTCCAAGACAGCTTGGATATCGACCTTGACCAGGCATTGATCTGGAATCCCAACAAAACCACCGGGTTTGATTTATGGCAAAAAGGCTTGCGCGCCGATGTTGGCGGTTCGGTTATTGCCAATTGGGGTGATTTCAGTCGTGCGCACTTATTCGTTGGGCAGAGTTTTTATCGCGATAATGATTTGGACGTTTTCAGCGAAACTTCTGGTTTGGACGGCAGAAACTCGGATGTAGTTGGTCAACTCGAAGTTAATTTGGGTAAACGTTTCTCTTCCTCCAGCCGGGTGCGCTATAACACGGCCAATGACGCCTTCCGCCGACTTGACACCAGTTTCAGATATAGCGGCGATCGCATTTCTGCGAGTGCGCGCTATTATAAATTGGATAGTACAACCGCTACCGCTATCGCCGCAGCCAGTATTGCCAGTGAAGAGTTAGCCCCGCCATCCGCCGAAATATCTGGCTCTCTTTCCATTAAATTATTTGATAATTGGAGTACTAAATACAGCTTATTCCGCGATATCGACAAAGACATTACTCGCCGACAAAACCTGTCTTTGATTTATAATGATAATTGTACGCGGATTGAATTTATTTACACTAGGCAAGAAAATGACCTTGGCTTGGTGAGGCGTGCCGACGGGTTTGGGATAAGGGTTTCCTTGCTAACCCTAGGCGATTTCTCGCCTGAGTAAACTATCCCACAAATGCTTTCTCAATCACAAATGTCCCTGGGCGAGATACGCTACCTTCTTTCAGGCCGAATTTTTCCATCAGCGCCTTAGTATCCAAAGTCATTTCCATAGAGCCGCAAATCATAGCACGGTCATGTTCAGGCGTGATAACCCCACCCGGTACATGTTCAAATAATTCACCGCTTTCCATAAGGTTCGTTATACGGCCCTTAAGGGTAAAATCCTCGCGGGTTACGGTTGGGATATGGTGTAGACGTTTGCCAAAGTCCGCGCCGAGTATATCCAGCAAGAGCGGGTCTTTGCGGGCATTTTCGACAATCTCATAGCCGTAAGCCAACTCCCCAACCTCCCGACAGGTATGGGTCAGAATAATCTGGTCGTATTTTTCATAGGCTTCTGGATCGCGAATAAGGCTAGCAAAAGGTGCAATGCCCGTACCTGTCGAAAATAAAAACAGGCGTTTGCCTTCTAAGACCGCATCACATACCAAAGTCCCCACGGGTTTACGGCCTAGCAGAACCTTGTCGCCTTCTTTAATATGCTGCAACATGGATGTTAGCGGCCCGTCTTCGACTTTGATAGAGTAAAAATCCAGCTTCTCGTCCCAAGACGGGCTGGCTATGGAATAAGCCCGCAATATAGGCTTGACCTTGCCCCGTACTTCTCCCATCAGGCCAATCATGATAAATTCACCAGAACGAAACCGAAAACTGGGCGGCCGGGTAATGCTGAAAGAAAATGTCTTGTCGGTAAAATGCTTCACTGCCAGCACAGTTTCCGAAGTGGGCGCATTTGGGTTTGCTTTTTGAGGTGGATTTGTTTTTTGGGCATCAGCCATTGACGGTGTTCCTTTTAAATTTATTTGTCCATGTAATGGAGAAAATCAATAAAACCAATAGTCATATAGGGAATCTCTGATAAGTTTAAACCATGACTGACCATATACTGGATTTAGCTGCTGGGTTTGAATGCGGCACAAAAGCACAGTGGCGTGCGCTGACGGACAAAGCCTTGCGCGGTGCCGACTTTGCCAAGACCTTGGTGCGATATACTGAGGACAGTATTCAGCGCGGCCCGTTGTTTACGCAAGTGCCTGTTGATACTGCTATCCAGAAAACCAATATCCCGCACTTGTCTGGACGCCCTTGGCACATCACTGCGGAAATAGACCATCCGAGTATTGCCCATGCCAACAAAGATTTACTGGCAGAACTTGAGGGCGGTGCCAGTGCGGTAGCACTGCGGATAGATCCCGCAGGCAAAGACGGAATCGCCTTGCGTGACCGTTCAGATTTACAGCGCCTACTTTCGGGCGTGATATGTGAATTAGTGCCCCTATCAATAGTGCCGTCTGCGGATAATTTCTATCTTGCTGCTTTGCTGACACAATATTTCCAAAACCGCGCAGACTTGACGGATATTCACCTCAGCCTTGGAGTTGGCACGAATATCTGTGATAAAAAGCTAGCAGGTCTCGCCCTTTGGGTGAAAGCCCATGCCCCCCATTGGAAAGCAGTTTCCATTGATGCTGCCACTATTCATGAAGCCGGCGCAACACCTGCACAAGAATTAGCCGCCATGCTCAGCCAAGCCGTTTGCATGATTCGAAGACTGCAAGCTCTTGATTTTGCAGTTGACGATATATTACCGCTTATGGATGTGCATCTCGCCAGCGACCAAGACGGACATATGGGGATTGTAAAATTCCGGGCAGCGAGATTGCTATGGGCAAAAATGACCGAGAGCTTTGGGGCGTCTGATACGACCTGCACAATGCGCGTGACCAGTTCGCGCCGTATGATGTCGAAAATGGATCCGTGGTCAAATATGTTGCGGCTTGGTGGGGCGACATTCGGTGCCGTGTGCGGTGGAGCGGAATATATCACCACACTAGCCTTCACCCAACCACTTGGCTTGGCAACCCCGTTTGCAAGACGCAGTGCCCGCAACCAGCAATTATTGCTTATGGAAGAAAGCCATCTTGGGCAAGTAAAAGACCCAGCGAGCGGTAGCTACACACACGAAACCCTCACATATGAATTGGCACAAACCACTTGGGGCTTATTCCAGGACATGGAAAGCTTGGGCGGTTGGGCGACAGCGCAAAATTGGTTCAAAGGGCAAATATCCGCAGCCCACAAAACCCGTATGGCAAAAATCGACAATGGTGAAACCTTGCTGATTGGGGTTAACCAATTCACCAAGCCAGATGTGCGCAAGGCAGAGATATTACCCCGCCCTACGATTAAAGTGAAGTCTGGCCCAGATAAATTTGGCGCAGAGATCAATACAGATAATTTTGCAGATGCTATCGCCCAAATAAATGACGGCAAATTGCTCCCGCTTGCGCGACGAGAAAGCCCGTTTAAACCCGTGCGCCTTTCCGAAACCGCAGAGAGGCAAGTCTCATGACCAAGCCCGACTTCACCAAAATTCCCTTTACCGCGCCGCAATCTAAGAACACGGGCACCGAATCAAACATCTGGCAAACACCCGAAGGCATTGGCATTAAATCCGCATATTCTGCCGCAGACAGCGCCCCTTTGGATTTCACCCATAGCTATCCCGGCTTTGCCCCCTATGTGCGCGGCCCTTATCCGACTATGTTCACCCAAAGACCTTGGACAATCCGCCAATATGCGGGGTTTTCCACAGCTGAGGATAGCAATGCTTTTTACAGGCGCGGCTTGGCGGCGGGACAAAAGGGTCTATCGGTGGCATTCGACCTCGCCACCCATAGGGGTTATGACAGCGACCACCCCCGCGTGCCGGGCGATGTGGGCATGGCGGGCGTTGCCATTGATAGTATTTACGACATGCGCATTTTGTTTGACCAGATACCCTTGGATAAAATGAGTGTCTCCATGACCATGAACGGCGCAGTTCTGCCTGTTTTAGCCTTGTATATTGTTGCGGCTGAGGAACAAGGTGTGTCCCAAGATAAACTCACCGGAACCATCCAAAACGATATTCTCAAAGAATTTATGGTGCGCAATACCTATATTTATCCGCCCGCGCCCAGTATGCGGATTATCTCGGATATTTTCGCCTATACGGCCACGCATATGCCGCGCTTTAATTCCATATCCATTTCAGGCTATCATATGCAAGAAGCAGGTGCCAGCGCCGACCTGGAGCTAGCTTATACTCTGGCGGACGGGGTGGAATATATCCGCTCAGGCCTGGCTTCCGGTATGAATATAGACACATTCGCCCCGCGCTTATCGTTCTTTTGGGGTATAGGCATGAATTATTTTATGGAGGTGGCCAAGCTGCGGGCGGCGCGGATGCTGTGGGCGAAGCTCTTAAAGCCGTTCGGCCCGACCAATCCAAAATCTTCCATGCTGCGTACCCATTGCCAGACTTCCGGCTGGTCGCTGACGGCGCAAGATGTGTTCAACAATGTAGGCCGCACTATGATAGAGGCTATGGCGGCAGTGGATGGTCATACCCAATCCCTGCACACCAATTCCCTGGACGAAGCTCTCGCCCTACCCACAGATTTCTCGGCACGAATTGCCCGCAATACCCAAGTCTTCCTCGCGGGTGAAGGCGGTCACACCCATGCCATAGACCCGTGGGGTGGCTCCCATTATGTGGAACGATTAACCCATGATTTGGCCGCGCGTGCTTGGGCGCATATCGCGGAGGTGGAAAAACTTGGTGGCATGGCCAAAGCCTTAGAGGCTGGTATTCCGAAACTGCGTATCGAAGAAAGCGCGGCTCGAACCCAAAGTCTCATAGATAGCGGCGCACAGACTGTGGTCGGCATCAATAAGTACCAAACCACTGATAAGGAAGACATCCCGCTGTTGAAAGTCGATAACGAAAAGGTCCGGAACGGGCAAATCGCACGCCTTGAAAGGCTTAAAAAAGATAGGGATAACAATGCAGTAGAGGCCGCTTTGAATGCTTTGACCGCCGGGGCAGCAGGGCGTGAGAACCTGTTAGAGCTGTCCATAAATGCCGCCCGAGCCAAGGCCACTGTCGGTGAAATTAGCGCCGCTATGGCCAAGGCTTTCACCCGTTATGCGGCGGTGCCAGAAGGCGTTCACGGGGTTTACGCGGACGCATGGGACGAGCGCAACCCTGCCCTGGGCGAAGCCAAGCGCCGCATAGAGGCTTTTGTCGAACTGGAAGGCCGTAAGCCGAAAATCCTCATCGCCAAAATGGGGCAGGACGGACACGATAGGGGGCAAAAGGTTGTCGCCACTGGCTTTACCGACATAGGGTTTGATGTGGTCATCGGCCCCCTGTTCCAAACCCCGGAGGAAACGGCGGACATGGGCATCGAGAAAAACGTAGATGTTATTGCGGCTTCGTCATTGGCCGCCGGGCACTTGACCCTCGTCCCTGCCCTACGAGACGCCCTTGCGGCCAAATCCCGCGCTGATATTATGATTATCGTCGGCGGCGTTATTCCGCCCGAAGATGTCAGCACACTAGAAGACATGGGCGCCAAGGCCGTATTCCTGCCCGGCACCAGTATCCCAGACGCTGTACTTTCTGTGTTAGATGTGGTCAATTCCCGGCTTAGTCAAGGTGCAAATAAGGGTGCAGAATGAGTAAAACTTTCAAAGTCTATCCAAAGATAAGCAAGTTTTGGTTCATGGTAACGGCTATATTGGCCGCGATTGGGGTGATGCTCATATTGTCCGGCCTTG
>JALSHM010000403.1 GCA_026982235.1 Robiginitomaculum sp.
CTGGTAGGGCGCCGGGCACAACCACACTGTAGGGCGGGATTTCGCCATAGATGATTTTGCCAGTTTGACGATCAACTATTTTAGTGGACTGGGAAATAAACACGCCCATGGCCAGCACAGAACCCTCGCGGACAATCATGCCTTCGACAACTTCGGAACGCGCACCAATAAAACAATTATCTTCGATAATGGTCGGGTTAGCCTGCAAAGGTTCCAGCACGCCGCCAATGCCTGCGCCTGCGGAAATATGGCAATGCTCGCCGACTTGCGCACATGAACCGATGGACGCCCATGTATCCACCATAGTGCCCGCACCGACCCGCGCGCCGATATTGACGAAGCTCGGCATCAATACGACTTCGGGTGCGATATAGGCACCGCGTCTGACAATAGCCCCTGGTACGGCGCGTAGCTCGGCTTTCTCGAAATCGCCTGCCGTCCAGCCATCAAATTTTGGTGCGACTTTGTCCCACCACAGAGATCCGCCGTGTCCGCCAGAAATAGGCTGCATAGGGTTCAGGCGAAAGCCTAACAGAACCGCTTTTTTCAGCCATTGATTAACCTGCCAAACACCACCCCCAATTGGCTCAGCTACTCGGAATTTACCATTATCTAGTCCAGCTAATGCGACATCGACCGCGTCTCTTGCTGCCCCCTTTGTATGGACGGAAAGTGCGCCTCGCTCGTCCCAAGCCTTATTGATGATTTTGGCAAGTTCTTTTGTCATGTTGTTTACCTTTATGATTGAATGCCTACATATATCAAATGTGCTTTGAGAGTACTATATATATTGTTAAAACATCTGCAACCAAGCAGGTAAATCATAGGTCTGCATGTCCACATAGGCTGGTAGTTCCGAACCATTCGGTGCAATATACAAAGTCGCCATACCCATGTTTTTGGGGACTTTTAAATTATGCACTGTATCCTCAGCCATCAAGGCGCGGGTGGGGTCAATATCAAATGTTTTGACAAATTTTTCATAGGCCGAGCGTTTGGGCTTGGGTATATAGTCCATGTCCTCTACGGCGAACACACCATCGAATAACTTGTAAATGCCTAAATGCTCACCAATGTTTTTGGCGTGGCCGCGCGACCCGTTGGTGAAGATATATTTTTTGCCGGGCAGAGCCTCTAGACCCGAGTAAAGGCGCGGGTCGGGCTTGAGTAAATCCAAGTCCACATCATGGACATAATCAAGAAATTCAGCCGGATCCACGCCGTTCACGGCCATTAGCCCTGACAAGGATGTACCGTATTCTGCCAAATATTGTTTTTGCAAGATACGCGCTTCGGTGGGTTGCAAGGCGAGATAGCGAGAAATATATTGAGTGATTTTGTCAACAATCTGCGCAAAGAACGCATCATCGCCTCGGTATAGCGTGTTGTCCAGATCAAAAATCCATGCGTTAATGTGAGAAAGGTACATATACTTGTTCTAGCGTAATCCACTGACCGTAGCATTGCTAAAATCCGTATCTATAAGGTTGATTTGTGCGCCAGGTTTTTCAGTTGGAACGGGCAGAAATTGGGCTGGAACATAGCCTTGATCTTGGCAAAATTCATGGTGCAGAGACGAAAATTTTGAAGGACCAATACAGAATTCTTT
>JALSHM010000404.1 GCA_026982235.1 Robiginitomaculum sp.
AGGGCAAGCTTTGGCGGTTTTGGTGTACGCGAACGGGCAGGTGGAAAACCGAATCATGGATGTGCCACCCGGCCTGATGCCTGCGGCACTGGAGCGCGCCGGGAATTTTTTATCTACGCGCCTAAAGGGCAAAAAATTGTCGGAGACCCGCGCAGATATTTTGGCAGAAATAGAAGCCGGACAAGCGGCATTAGAAGCGTCCGCCGCCGGATTGGTCAAGCTGGGTATCGCGGAATGGAGCGGGGCAGAAAAAACTTCAAAAAAACGCACATTAATCGTGCGCGGACAGGCGCACCTCCTTGACAATTCGGATGCGCATTCCGATTTGGAGCGTATAAGACTTTTATTTGAAGATTTAGAGCGTAAGGAAGAATTGATAGCCCTGTTGGACAAGACGGATATTGCGGAAGGTGTTAAGATATTTATCGGCGCAGAAAACCCGTTATTTTCATTGTCCGGCTCATCAGTTGTTGTTGCGCCCTATAAAGATACGGAACAAAATATTATTGGTGCCCTGGGCATTATAGGGCCAACGAGATTAAATTATGCACGGGTCATTCCTATGGTCGATTATACGGCCACAGTGATTGGCAAATTGTTACACATGAATAAAATGGATACATAAGGACAAAATAATGAGCAAAGACAATAAACCTAAAGACACAATGCCCACCAATGCGGAGCTAGATGCCTTGCAAGCCCAAATCGATGCGGCGGCCAAAGCTGTTGCGGATCGAGAGGCAGAGGACAAAAAAGCCAATAAAAATAAAGACGAGACTGAAACTGCGCCGGAGCTTAGCGAGGTCGAAGCGCAAAAACTACGCATTCAGGAACTTGAAACCGAATTGGCTGCCGCCAAAGACCAAGTTTTGCGTGCCATGGCTGAAACCCAAAATATCCAAAAGCGGGCTGAGCGTGAAGTCGCAGCATCGCGTATATATGCGGTCGAGCGCTTTGCCGCAGATATGCTGTCTGTTTCGGATAATCTTTCGCGAGCCTTGTCCAATATTGATGAAAAAGCCCGAGGTGCGCTGGGCGATAATGCCAAAAACTTGCTGGAAGGTCTGGAGTTGACCGAAAAAGACCTCATCGCCGTTTTCGCCCGCCACGGCATTAAATCCGTACCCGGTAAAGGCTCTAAATTTGATCCCAATGTGCATCAGGCCGTTGCGCAAATTCCGTCCGAAGAAGCCAAAGGCGATGTCGCCCAAGTCATGCAAAACGGTTTCACGCTTGGGGATCGCACTTTGCGTGCCGCTATGGTTGCTGTGTCCACAGGCCCTGAAAAAGCCAGTTAAACCCCTAAAAATATTTTTTCGTTATTGCACCTTTCCTAAACTACACTTTTAGTGTATGCGTAAGCGCATATCCGGGCGCACAATCCGGTAATAACACTTATATTAGGGGAAATTCATGGCAGGTGAAAACGATAAATGGGAATTTTACAAGGACAAACGCGGCGAGCATCGCTGGCGGCGCAAAGCCAGTAATGGCAATATTGTCGGCTCGTCTTGTGAGGGCTATACGGGCAAATCAAGCTGTACCGCCAATGCAGAGCGGCACGGCTATAAGGGCAATCCCAAAGGCCTAGGGGCAAAAGACAAGTGGGAAATTTATACAGACAAACGCGGCGAATATCGCTGGCGTCGTAAAGCCGTAAACGGCGAGGTGACAGGTGCCAGCTCTGAAAGCTATAAAGCCAAAGCCGATTGCAAAGCCAATGCCGAGCGCAACGGCATGTAATTCGGCATCAGCGCGAATCAATGAAACCGCCCCTCATTTTCAGAGCGGGCGGTTTTTTTGTGGTTGTTTATAGAAGTTGATTGCCCTTTTCATCCGTATTGACCAGAATATGGTTGATAATATCCAATAGAAACAACCGCTTTTTCTTTAGCTCTTCCATATGAAAATCGGATGTGGATTTCACGCCGCTTTCATAGGCCTGTATTTTGCGGTTATTCTTACTATAGCGCTTGGCCAATTTGGCAAAATGCGGGTCTTTCTTTTTCAAAATTTTAATTTTCTCGGCGTGTTCAGGGAATTGAGATTTAAGCTTATGCTGAATTTTTGACATATTTTTCCTCACGGTGTTTGAAAGCATATTTTCCAGATAAGTATGTCTCTCCAAGTTGCGAGTGCCAAAGTGTCGCACTTGGATTATTTTCTTAATTCTCCAGTTTCTTGGCCAATGCCCGCGCCAATCTTTGCGCGCCTTTATTGTCTGCGCCGGTGCCTTCTGCGAAGCCTAGATATAGATATGGCTCTATGAGTTCTAACTCTATCAGGAGCAAGCGCCCATCATCTGCACGTAGAAAATCCACCCGTGCATAGAGCGGGGTGAAATCGAGCATATCAAACACGGCTCTGGCTTGGGCGCGTTCTTGTTTGGTCGGATCATAAGCTTGCTCACGCCCGCCATATGTGGACTGCACCCGGTAATCGCCGTCTTTGGGACGCTTGACCAAGGCGTGGGAGAATGCGCCGCCGAAATACAAGAAGGAGTACTCTCCCTCTGTGACGACGCTCTTGAGGAAAGGCTGGATCAGCGTGCCTGCGGGCGGTAACGTATCTGTGCTGGGATATGGATCGCCCCGGCTGAGCAAAACTTGCCGCCAAGCCCCGCCACCAATATCAGGTTTTATCACCAATTTATCACAGTTAAACTGTGCAAATGCGCTGTGGACTTCAGCTTCAGAAATGCGTTCGACCCGGTGGGAAGGTATGGTTTGCACGCCCTGATGCGCCAAATCTTCCAGATAGGCTTTGTTACTATTCCACTGAATAATATCAAAGCGGTTGAACAGCTCCGTTTTTTGGCAAATTTGCGCCATGGCCTGTAAAAATTCCGCTTGATTGCTCTCGAAATAATCCCAGACAAGTAATGGCATTATCGCGTCATATTCTTCTGCGACCAGTGCGGCGTCCCGCCAGTTTAGAACATCCAGTTTCATGCCGTGAGCCGCGAATGTTGGGCGCAATTTACCAATTTCTTCCTCAAGCTCAAATGCGTCCGTGCGCAAATCGGGATGTCCCGGCAATAGGTTTCCGGACGCAAGAATGGCGACTTTTTTCATATCCTTATTCATAAGAAACGCCCTAGAACAAGCTGGGCAAAAGAACAACCCCCTTATCCACTTGCAAACACGGCTCCATTCCCCTAATCGGCTAGCAAAGTTTTTGGAGATTAGAAATGCGGGCACAATACGATGTATTAGGGATTGGTAATGCGATTATGGATGTCATTGCCCCTGTTGGTGAAGATGTGCTGGTAGCGGAGAAAATCACCAAAGCCTCTATGACTTTAATCGATCAAGAGCGGGCTTTGCACCTGCATGATGCGTTTAAAAAATCCAGTACGCGCCTAAGCGAAATCGCGGGCGGCTCAGGCGCTAATACTATTGCAGGCATTGCGGCGCTTGGGGTTTCTGGGGCCTATATTGGCAAGGTTGCGGATGATGGTCTCGGGCAGAGGTTTACTGATAGCTTGGGCGCACTCGGCGTTACGGCCAACACGACACCCCTTAAAAAAGGCGAAGCCACTGCGCGTTGCCTTATCGCCGTAACTCCGGACGGTGAACGCTCTATGTCAACTTATTTGGGGGCGAATGTCACCTTCGGGGTTCAGGACATAGACCCCGCTATCGTGCGGGCTTCCGCCATCACCTATATGGAAGGCTATTTGTTTGACACCGATGCGCAAAAAGCCGCTTTCGTCAAAGCCGCCGAAATCGCCACCGCCGCAGACCGCCAAGTCGCCCTGACATTATCCGATAGTTTTTGCGTCGACAGGCACCGCGCCGCCTTCAAGCACCTTGTGGATAACCATGTGGATATCTTGTTTGCAAATGAAGCGGAACTCCTGTCTCTGTACGAAACTGATGATTTGAATGCGGCACTAAATAACGTATGGGCTACAGGCACAACGACATTAGTGACATTATCGGACAAAGGTTCGTTGATAAAAAATTCTGGAGATGTACACGAAATCCCAGCCTTGCCTGTGAATAAAGTTATCGACACTACCGGGGCAGGCGATCAATACGCGGCGGGCGTTCTTGCCGGTCGTGCTATGGGTCTTAGCTGGCAAGACGCAGGCCGCCTCGGCTCTTTATGTGCCTCAGAAGTCATAACCCACTTTGGTGCCAGACCAGAAACCAGTATTCACGATTTGGTAGTGGACGGGATAGCGCGATTCTAACAAGTCCTAAGCTTACCAGACTCTCATAGACCAATGTGTCCGTAAGCCTATTAAATTGCTTATTTATCATTTCTTACTGACGCATAGCTGGAAAC
>JALSHM010000405.1 GCA_026982235.1 Robiginitomaculum sp.
AAGGTTAACGTTTCAAAGCGGTATATTTGGCTGTTTGACGGTAAGTATTACTAAGCATAGTTAATGCTACCTTAAGTATAACTTTCTCCAACATGTTCGAACTGTTTCCCATAAAAAATGTCGCTATGCATGACCTAAATTTGTCATACGGGTTTACACTCAGGGTAAGCGTTTTTGTGGCTGTTGCTAATAAATTATTTAGGAGTTTAAAATGCGATATTTTAAGGCAATTTTTCGTTTAAATGATAGAGGTAATATTTCTATCTTCTTTGCGCTCTCCTTGTTTGCTATTGCCATGGCTGTTGGGGTAGCATTTGATTTTAATGCGCAAATAAGCCAAAAAAATGAGGCACAAGACAGAGTTGACGCAGCCGTCTTAGCGGCAGCAATAGATCTGAACTTGCAAGCTATGCAATCCAATTCACGCAAACAATCGATTAGTTCTACAAAATGGGTATCGGAACACGTCACACCGTTTTTTAACGGCTCATCTAGTATCATTTGCGGCAATTTAATCCTTACCTCACAAGACGTAAGTTTAAGGTGCCAAGGCACTATTCAATCGGCTTTTGGCGGCCTTACAAGGCGTGACCGTCTTAGCTTCACAGTCGATTCAACCGTAAAGCTAGCACAGAAAAAAAATGTTGAAATTGCCCTTGTTTTAGATATCTCAGATTCCATGCAAGCCAGTGGTAGTTTACGCACACTAGAATTGGCCTTACAAGACTTTATCAATCAACCTATTTTTGATGCCAATACGGATAAGGCCGCTCTATCGATTATCCCCTATGCAAACTCCGTCGCCTTCAAGCCAGACATGGCTAAGCTCGTTTCCCCAATTTTCGGTTATTCCTTAACACCAACGTTTAATGGATGCTTTATGCCTGACACGGGGGATATCACAATACCTATAACTGGTGCCGCTATACATACCGCAGCACCGCCGCGTGTGAGCAATAAAGGCAATCCATTCTGCCCCTCCCAAACCATGGCCGCAGAATTCTTTGTTACAGATACCCGTAGTTTACGACTTAAGCTATCTAATATTTCATCGGCGAATGGTACGGCCAGCGATGAAGCTTTAGCCTGGGGTTACCGCGCATTGCTACCATCAATGCAGGGTATAATGTCCAAAAGTCGCACATTCCCACGTCCGTATAATAGTGACAATAAAAAAATCATCATTTTCTTTACGGATGGCAAACCTGTTCACAAGCAATGGGTTGGGAAAATTAAAACCGATTCCGCTAAATCCGAACAAAAACTGTTAGATACGTGTAATTTTATAAAGAGCAGTGGTAATGACATTGACCTTTACACAATTGGATATGGTACACTTGCGCGCAATGGCACAGATTTGGCTAAATTATTAGGCCAGTGCGTTAACGGCCAAGGTTATTTTGTCAATGCCAATAAAGCAAATCTTTCACAAGTTTTGCTCGGCTTAATTCCTCCCGTACAAGATATGGCCATTACCCATTAGGGGTAATATATAGGTCAAATACAAACCTGCCGGCCAACAGCGAATAATGAGTCTTAAACCCATTACCCGCTGCAGGCAGGTTTGTTTTTTTGTGGGGTAAAACGCACCCATGCCGGCATTGGAAATATTGATTCCCAACACTGTCCTCACTAGGCAAAAACCCTCCAAACAAATAGTTAGAACCTGTTTTAAACAAGTTTGAAAGCTCGCCTCAATATCAGATAATAGGGTCTAAAACAGGCCACATGTTTTTATGTAATCCGATTTGATTATTTGACCTTCATAGTGACCGTGATAATGGCGTGATTTGATATTTTCTACGACTTGGCTCCAAGAAGTTACTTTTAAACTTGCTAAGTCTGTTCGTAACTCTGCGATTAATTTTTTATCCTGTGTTGCGCAAGCCATCTGCACCACAGGTATCAAGGGGGCTATAGCAAGATTTTTCGGTGTTAGAGCATGCTGTTTCTGCGCTTCCGCCCAATCTTCTTTTATGACCGCATGGTTGAATAAAATAACACGGGCGTAATGTGGTTCATTCAGCATTTCTCCAATAGCCTGCAATGCAAGCTTTTCAGCTCTTTCCCAATTGTCAAAAAATTTAGATTCGCTTTCGGCAATTAAGTAAAGCGCAACATCACTATCGGGATAACGATTATAAAAATCATCAAGACTTGCCCTAAGTTCAGTTATGTCAATGGGGTCAGACATTAACTCTACCCGTAATTTCAAAATGAAATATCCCTGGCGCAAATATGAATGCTTACGCGCTTGTTTGAGAGCTGCACGGGCTTTCTCTAATGGGTTTGCAATCGGCAAATCAATGTTTCCAAGCGCAATTTGCGAATATACGTCCGCCTGTATTGTAAAGATAAATCCTTTATCTACAGGCAGATCAGTTAATGTTGGATCGAGGCAGGCCAGATAATTATCCCCTAAATAATTAGGTGTATCTTCGGCTGTAAAGGTAAGCGCATCTAAAGCGCATTGATATAAATAGCGCCGCCTAGGGTCAACATCTGCATTATTGGCATGAAAGCGCACAACAGGGCTATTAAGATCAAATGCTTCCGTAAATATTTTTTGTGATAACTTTCTTGTCTCTACAGCCGATTGATCAATAAAAAATGTATAAGGTTTTGAATAAATGAGACTGCCAGTATTAGTATAAACAAAAATGAAGATTTCAGCTTCTTTTGAATGTGCATTTTTTTCTAATTTAAATTCAATCCGGTAATCGCTTTCTTCCGAGTTAACCAACCAAACGGTATTATGTGCAGATATATCATGGGTAAATTGCGTGACCAATTGTTTCATGAAATTATCGGCAAGGGCATCATCTGTTAATGATGGCGGGATGATTCTGATTTTTTGCAAAAATATTTCTTGCAGTTTTTCACCGCTGATCACAGGTTCAGGGCTGTTTTGCAGTGTCCTTATTGTGAGAAAGGCTATCCCCAAAAGCAATAGGCCTGACAAGGCTAGTCCAAGCACAAATGCGTTTAATTTTTTCTTTTTCTTTGTCGGTAAAATCGTGATGACGGGCAAATATCTGCGCGGTGGGATTTCGATTTTAACATGCTCTGAACTGGCGCTAAACCGCTCCAAATTGCGGCGCAAGCGGTAAATCTCCGCACGGACCACACTATCAATCGTTGGGTCAAAGTCACCCTTACGATTGAAAACAAGGTTGGCAATTTCATATTCAGAAACATTGGCATCTGGATCCAATTGCATTAAATATTCAAATAATTTTATTTGGTTATTTGAGCGACCCAAAACCTTGCTCTCCAAAACCATTGCTGTGATTTCGGCGCGTGTGTAAGTATTGTGATTTACATGGTTGGTCATTTATTTTGCCTAGCCCGTGCATTTAAAACAAATTGAATGTTTACGCTGATTCTTTCCTTACCACTCTTTTAGGAAAATTACACAGACAATTTCCAATAACTATGGTTTCTAAATTTACATTTATATTATTTAACCATTTCCCATAGGACGGCTGGCCAAAAGGGGGCGCCAAATGATCGCAAAAGGCTCTAAAATACCTATAGATGGTTTTGACGTATATTATGTTAACAAGCTATTTAAGCGCGGTTCCGTAGGCGTAGGCTTCTATGGATCCGATACCTGTTTTGGCGTTTTGAAAAACACTGGCAGTTTCTATGCGCAGGTTGGATATATGGGTCATGCCTTGGGCGGCGGCTTCGAGTTTCATACGCACAACAGCTTCACGGCGTGCCCGCTCGACCAAAGATGTATAGGAATTTATCCGCCCGCCAACAAGGCCGCGCAGGCCTGCGATTATGCGCTTAAAATAATCTACCGATACCACCATATTACCGCTGACAAATTCGCAGCTTCTCATACCGTCCGGTATGTGTTTGGTATTGGTGACAATGATATGCGCCAGCTCACGCTCACGTTTTAAAAGTGCGCGAAAATGCTTGGCCTCATTCAGGCGGCCAAAAACAAATCCGACGGCGAGCAGAGATAAAAATACAAGGAAATTGAACATTAGCTGACCACGACCGCAGTGCCGTAGACATACAGCTCAGACGCGCCCGCGCTTACGGATGAGGTCGAAAACCTTACATTAAGAATAGCATTGGCGCCAAGGGCGTGGGCTTCTTCTACCATGCGCTTTACACTTTCTTCGCGGGATTCGGTCAAAAGCTCCGTATAACCGCGCAATTCGCCGCCAACGATATTTTTAAACCCGGCCATAATATCCCGCCCCACATGTTTCGCCCGTACCGTATTACCTTGCACCATACCAAGATGCTGCGTAATCGTCCGCCCGGGAATGGTCTCTAAATTAGTAATTTCTATATCGCGCATACTGCCTCCTATTGTTAGGGTCAAATCCTGACCCTAAATATTAACTAGGCATGTAATGGTCGATATTCAAGTTAAATTGTTATAGCCAATGGGCGGAGCTGTGGTAGTATGTACCGAATTTTAACAGGAGTAGACAATGGCGAAACGGGAATATCCTTCGGGTAATTTGATGGCGGGTAAGCGCGGGCTGATTATGGGGGTTGCCAATAAGAATTCTATTGCTTGGGCGATTGCCGAGCAATTGGCGGCGCAAGGAGCGGAAATGGCCTTTACCTATCAAGGCGATGCCATGGAAAGACGCGTGCGGCCTTTGGCAGAAAGCCTGGGGGCGAAAATCATTATGTCCTGTGATGTTACCGATGATGCGAGCATGGATGCTTTGTTTGGGGCGATTAAGGACGAATGGGGCGAGATGGATTTCCTTGTCCATTCCGTAGCCTTTGCCGGGCGCGACCAACTGGCCGGTTCATTTATTGAACAAACCACTCGCGAGGGCTTTAAATCGGCGCTGGATATTTCCGCCTATAGTTTCGTTGATGCGGCACGGCGCAGCGCCGCCATGATGCGCGAAGGTGGGGCTATGGTCACCATGACCTATCTGGGCTCGGAACGGGTGGTGCCCAATTATAATGTTATGGGTGTGGCCAAAGCGGCGCTTGAGGCTTGTACCAGATACCTAGCCGCAGACCTTGGCCCGCGCGGTATTCGCGTCAATGCCATATCTGCTGGCCCCATCAAAACCCTCGCCGCCGCCGGAATCGGTTCAGGTCGCCATATGTTTAGGTTCAACAAAGCCACCGCCGCCATGCAAGAAAACACCGATCTTGAGGGTGTGGCGGGCGCCGCGCTGTATCTGCTGTCGTCGCTCGGCACAAGCTGCACAGGCGAAACCCACCACGTAGACGGCGGCTTCCACGCCATAGCCATGCCCCAAGAAGGGCCGCTAAAGGCGAGTTTGGGGATTGATTAGTTATGGGTTGATTAGGGATTATTGACTGGCGATGCGTATTCCACATTGTAGGGCATTGCTGGGAAAGTAAGGAAATTAGTGTATTTGATTGCTAAATTACTTTCTTTGGAGGTTCTGTTCCGACCAATCAACCTAAGGAAAAATCCTGTACTTTAAGATCTGCCGTAACTTCATTGTCTTTGGTTTATGAGTACACTACCTAATCAAATAACACACCGTTGACATCCTCAATCCAAATTCGTATATAACTAGTCTGACTAGTTGGAGTGTTTATGGAAACTTGGCAATTACAAGAAGCTAAGGCGCGGTTGAGCGAATTGGTGAAGCGGGCTTGTGCGGAGGGACCGCAGGAAATTACTTTGCGAGGGGAACCGACGGCGGTTGTTGTGTCTGTCAAGGCCTATGAGAAACTCAAAGCCAAGAAGCCGTCCCTTGCGGCGTTTTTACAAGCCTCGCCGCTTAAAGGTGTGGAGCTTAATCTTGAGCGTGACAAATCGCTGACGAGAGACACTCCGCTTTGAGTTATTTGATTGACACCTGCGCTTTGTTGGAACTCCGCCGCAAAAAACCAGATGTTAATGTCGTGGCTTGGTTTGAGGCACGGGCGCAAAGCGGGCTTTATCTTAGCGTTTTGACATTAGGCGAGATTAGAAAAGGTGTGGACTCTTTGCCGAAAACCCAAATAAACAAACGGCGCAAAGAAAAAATTTTGAACTGGCTTGAACATGAATTACCGCTTTGGTTCGAAGATCGTATATTGCCTATTGATGCAGGGGTGGCAGATGAATGGGGTCGCCTGCTTGCAAGGCCACGGCGCAGCTTGCCTGCCATAGACAGTTTAATCGCCGCTACGGCCATACATCACAGACTGACAATAGTAACCCGCAATGTCTCGGACTTTGACTATGCGGATGTCGATGTTTTCAATCCATGGATTGGGGTTGCAGGGGCTGGTTAGATGTTCGGTCTTAAGCTTACTTCCGTAGCCCGCTTGCTTCTGCCGGGCTAATGGGCGCGGCGGGTTCGCTGGGGGCGGGGGTTTTGGCGGCTTCTTTGGCTTCCTCCAGCTCTTCTTCGACTTCTTCCATAATGCGTTCTATGTCATCGCCGCGCACTTGCGGGTCTACGGCGCGGCGCATTTCGCGGACGAATTGTTTGCGCAAAGCCCGCATATTGACCACGCATTTATCCCGGTGTTCTTGGTCGTCAGGCTTAACCGTATCTAGCACATGATAGGCATGCAATATGGCTTCGAGGGCGGAGAGGCGGCGTTTGGGGTCGGCGTTCCAGCTTTCGTCCTCGCGCGACGGCACGGCCAGATTGGGGAAGAGCCATTTGGCTTTATCCAGTAGTCCGCGTAAAGACGCCACAGTACGCGCCCGCTCTAAATCATAGTCTGATGTCACAAATTTATCCGGGTTGATTTTACAAAGCTGTTGGGCATAGGCCATTTCGCGCACCACTGTGCGCCCCCATTCGCGCACTTCACCTTTATAGGTTTCCTCCGCGCTTACGGCGTGCAGTTTCTCTTGCTTTTTGGTTTCTGCGATTTGACGCGTGGTTTCCGCAATGGCGCGACGGGTCGACAAAACCCCAAACACGACTTGTGTGGCCAAAGCAATCAGTGAAATTGCCATAGGAAAAAATGAGAGCCAATCTGTGTCCGCCA
>JALSHM010000406.1 GCA_026982235.1 Robiginitomaculum sp.
GCCGTGCGCCGTCAGGGGGTAATCTGCAGCCGTGGAATGTACATGTTTTGACGGGCAAGCCCTTGGACGCATTTCGCGCCGAGGTGATTGGCAAATTGATGAAAGGCGAAACTGAAAAAGATACTTATCCGGCCTATCCGTCACCGCTCTGGGAGCCTATGCGCACTTGGCGCTATAAATTGGGGGAAGATATGTACGGGCTTTTGGGTATTCCTAAGGAAGACAAGCAGGCGCGGCTTATGCAAGTTGGCCAGAATTTTAATTTCTTTGGGGCGCCCGTGGGCATTCTTATCACCATAGACAAACGTATGGATGCACCACAATTCATGGATATTGGGATTTATTTGCAAACACTTATGTTGCTGGCACGCGAACAAGGCTTGCACACTGCGCCCCAGGGCGCATGGCGGGCTTTCCCCGATACGGTCAAAAAACACACTGAACATCCGGACGAGCAACAAATATTGGTCGGCATGTCTATGGGTTATGCCGATCCGGACGCCCCCGTTAACGACCTCGTCTCCGACCGTGCAGAGCTTCATGAGCTGGTTAAATTTTACGATTGAGTAACTTTGATTATAGAAAGATTTCCAAAAACCGGCTGAAAAGTCGGTTTTTTTATGTTTTTTGATTTTATTTCATCTAATTTTTAGTTGATTTTCGTGCATTTTATGCAAACCTATACTTATATAAGTCAACTATTAAGTATTTAGTAATTATGTTTAATCCTAGTATAAACTAAATATAAACATTCATTTACTTGTTTTAACTCAAATAAAACTTCATTAACCTTTACGGTAATTAACCTTATGTCAACCCAAGCAAGGCAGATTTAGATTATCGAAGCGGGAGACATTGATAAATGCCGAAGCGGACATCGCCTGAGGAATAAGCCGAAGGTGTTAGGTGAAAGAAAAACATGGGGGAAGGTTATGGCCTTTACAGATGTTGAAGTAAAAGAGGCACGCGAGGCCGTCATTGCAAAAGCCGAAGCAGCGGATTTGTTCCGCCTTGGACTTATATATTCCACAGACCACGAGGACAGAGGTCCTGATTTGATTGAAGCCCATAAATGGTTCAATCTGGCCGCACTTCTTGGCTCTGAGCCAGCACGGACTTACAAAAGCGAGCTGTCTATGGAAATGAGTAGCGAAGACGTGACATTGGCGCAACGGGCCGCACGCGGATGGCTTGCGGAAAATCGCAAGAAAATTACCACGGCCAAAGTTGCTTAAAAGCAAATTTTCTAAGCTAGGCGTTTATTCTAAGCTAACCCAGCACGCAATAAATCGTGCATATGGATAATGCCCACGGGTTTATCGTCCACAAGCACAAACATTTGCATGACCTTTGGTGGCTGTGCCGTCATCATGTGAAGTGCTTGCGCTGCCAATATGTTTGGTGCGACTGTTTTTGGCTCTTTGGTCATTATGGATGTGGCCTTAGCCCCCGGCAAATCTTTGTCAAGATTGCGGCGAATATCACCATCAGTGATGATACCGCATAATTTGCCCGCCTTGTCTGTGACACCGACACAGCCAAAACCCTTTTCACTCATCACCGTTAAAGCGGATTCCATATCCGCACTGTCCACTACCAAGGGCAA
>JALSHM010000407.1 GCA_026982235.1 Robiginitomaculum sp.
GATGTCAACCTGGATCTGAAATCCGGTACGGGCGATGCGCCGATGAAAGATTGTCCCGAATGCGGTGCCAACGTGCCAGCCGCTTCTATGGAATGTTCTTTGTGCGGCCATATCTGGCAAGGCGAAGAAGGCGGATCCGCGCCGCTTACAGATTTTATCATGTCTGAAATTGATTTACTTAAGCGTTCCTCTTTTCGCTGGATAGATTTGTTTGGTGATGATCTGGCTTTGCTGGCCTGCGGCTTTAAGGCATGGGCCGGAATATTTTTCCTGAACGGGCGTTGGTTTGCCGTTGGCGGCGCGGAAGGGATGCAGACACATTTGCTGTCCATCGGTGAGAGAACTGTCTCGCTGGCTTCAGCCGATGATTGGCTCAATGAGAATGAAAGCGATGAGAGCGCCCATAAATCCAAGAAATGGCTTAATCAATCTCCCAGTGAAAAACAGCTCTCCTTGCTGCCACCGGAATACAGGATGGATTTTAGCCTGACGCGCTATCAGGCGTCGGCGCTTTTGAAATTCAAATTTAACAAACAGACCATTCAGCATCTTATCACACAATCTGCGGAAAGAGTGGCCGCATGAGCCTGTGTGCCGTCTGTCAAAAACAAGCGCGGGGCTTTGGGTGGTTTAACCCGCTTTTAAAGGTTTCCGATCCGCGCCGGGAACAAACAAGAAAACGCTTTTGCTCAACTGAGTGTCAAACGCTCTGGGCTGAACACAAGAAAAGAGAAGGATATACGATGATTGACCCGACCAAAGAAGAAAAATGCGCACTGGCTTCCGCGCTCCAGCCAATGGGAGAATATGTCAGCGAGATTGGCATGCACCGCCCTTTGCAGGATTACACACGTCATGAAGTGCTGACCATGATCGAGGTTATTGTTACGGCCTATCAGGATTATCTCATCAATAATTTTCCGGATGCTCCTCCCGTAAGACAAGGGGGCAGACATGCTTGATTTTAACACGCGCGAGACCTTCGCGGACAAGCTTAATCACCGGATAGATACGGCGCTTACGGGCGAAAATGCAGGGCAAGAGCCGCGTGATTATCTAGGGGCTTCACGCCTTGGTGTGGAATGCGACCGGGCGTTGCAGTACGAATATTTGAACGTGCCCAAAGATGAAGGGCAGGATTTTAACGGAAGAACGCTTCGTATATTTGCCGCCGGACATGTCTTTGAGGATCTGACCATTGAATGGCTGCGAAAGGCGGGCTTTGAGCTTTACACGCAAAAGCAGGACGGATCGCAATTCGGTTTTTCCGTGGCCGGTGGCCGGATCCGGGGGCATGTTGACGGCATTATTACTGCCGCCCCGCAGGTTCTGAAGCTCTCCTTCCCGATATTGTGGGAATGCAAATCCCTCAATAACAAATCATGGAATGACACCGTTAAAAAAGGCGTTGTGCTGTCCAAGCCTGTTTATGCCACGCAAATGGCTATCTATCAGGCTTACATGGAAGGCAGTGTTCCTGGTATTTCACAAAACCCTGCGCTGTTTACAGCTATCAATAAAGACACGGCGGCGTTGCATCACGAGCTTGTGCCTTTTGATGCCGGGCATGCGCAAAAAATGAGTGACCGGGCCGT
>JALSHM010000408.1 GCA_026982235.1 Robiginitomaculum sp.
GGAAAGTCCGCGAACCTTTGAAAAAACGATCGTTGATTTGCACTGAATCACCGCCCCAGCCCGTAATATAGCCACCGGAAATTTTCGCAGTTGCAATCACATCTTTGAACAAACCGCGATAAGTTGGCGCACGAAGCTCTGTACGCAGATATTTTACATCACCACCAATACCGGCAAAATCCTGCGTCAAAAACATGTCAAAGCCGCCTGTTGGCGTAATTGGATGGTTTCTGCGATCCCAACCAAATGTATAACCCAACACAGATGATAGGCGGTTATTACCCTGTTGACATAATTGCGGGTTTGACTGCGCTAGTGTAGCCGAACAGTCTACACTTTCCTGGCGCAAGGCATAGCGCGCCTGTAAAGTCGTGAACTCAGTCAAGCGAAACCCTAATGTAGCTTGAGAACCTACGCGTTTAGAGCGAAACCCAGCTTCAGTTAAAAAGTCATTGGTGATATTAAACAGCTCTAGGCCAGCAGCTAGATTACGGTTTAAAAAGCGCGGCTCGGTAAAACGCAAGTCGATTTCCTGCCGGTTTGAACTGGCACGAATGACAAATCTCAACTGTTGCCCTCGACCGCGCAAATTACGTTGTGAGATTGTTAAATCCACCAAAAACCTATCATTAGATGAAAAACCAGCCGAGAACGCTAATTCTCCAGTAGGCTGTTCTTTCACTTTAACCTGCACCACTGCCCGGTCAGGGGTAGAACCTTGTGTTTCGGTTATCTCCACCTCCTCGAAGAAACGCAGAGCCTGCACACGGTTTTTAGAGCGATCGAGCAAAATACGGTTGAAAGCATCTCCCTCAACCAATTCCATTTCGCGGCGAATGACGTGATCCAATGTTGTTGTATTGCCAACAATATCAATGCGCTCAATATAAACCCGAGGGCCTTCAACCATATTGAACACCAAATCAACTGTCTTGGTATCACGGTTGCGTTTAATCTGTGGCTGAATATCAACGAATGCATAACCAGCGGCGCCAGAGGCAAATGTCAATGTATCAATAGCGTCTTCCATATCACTGGATCTATAAATCCGACCAGTTTTAATAGGAACAATAGCCTCTAGGACTTCCTTATCCAAGGTCTCAAGCTCTGTCTCCACAGAAACTTCACCCCATGTATATTCTTCGCCTTCATCTACTGTGAAAGTAATATAAAAATCTTTCTGATTAGGCACCAATTCCGCAACCGCAGAAACAACGCGAAAATCCGCAAAGCCCCGGTCAGTATAGAATGTCCGAATTTGTTCGCGGTCATATTCCAATCGGTTCGGGTCATAATTATCGTTGGAACCGAACACTTTCCACCAAATACTTTCCTTCGTCGCCAACTGCTTTCTCAACCTGCGATCTGAGAACTCATTATTGCCGATGAAGTTAATTCGTCTAACGCCCGTCGTTGGCCCTTCGGTAATTTCAAAAATTAAATCAACCCGGTTTTGCGGTTGTTGCACAACTTTTGGCGTAACTTGTGCTGCAAAGCGACCAGATTGGCTATATAAGTCAATTATACGCTGAACGTCCGCTTGCACCCTAGAACGGGTAAAAATAGACCGTGGTGCTGCTTCCAATTCATCCGTAATTTTGTCGGTTTTAAGTGCCTTATTACCCTCAATGATAACGCGGTTGATAATCGGGTTTTCTACAACGCGAATGACCAGATTGCCGTCCCCTGGCTCGATTAAAACGTCCGCGAACAAACCTGTCGCAAAAAGGGTTTTTATCGACAGGTCAATCCGCTGATCGCTATAACGATCTCCGGGGGCAATAAGTAGGTAGGATGCGACTGTATTAGCTTCAACGCGCTGATTACCAATAACCTTAATGGATTTAATAAAATCCGGGCGGTTTTGTACATTTTCAGCGTCCTGCGCAACCACATTTGGTGCAAGCATGGCCCCCATGCCAAGCAATAAAAAGCCTATCAAGGCAAACAGGTATAACCGTATATTTTTATAGCTAGTGGTCTTTATCATAAAACTACATCTACCCTGTCTTGTTGAACAAACTCGACACATAGCCGATATCGTTCAGAGTTAAAACCAAAAACAGGGAAATAAGCACGGCAAACCCAATGCGAAACCCTATTTCTTGCGCTCGCGCACTTAATGGGCGTCGCATCACAGCTTCATAACCGTAGTACATCAAATGTCCACCATCTAAAACAGGAATTGGCATTAAATTTGCGAAACCTAAGCCAACCGAAAGGACGGCTGCAATAGACAATAAGTTAATCGCATAGGCTCTAAATTTATCGCCCAAACTCCCTTCAACATTAGCCGACATCACACCGACCTTGCCAGTGATAGCTAAAATTTTCACAGGACCACCTAGAGCCTTACCGTCTTCCTTGCCTTGAAAAATACGACCAATATATTTCCCCGTATTAGCCAATGTCGTGCCAACATTCCCAACGCCATATCCAGCGGCCTGTAGAAAATTATAATTTTTGCGAACAACCGCCCCACCGATACTCACATCAATCATACCGCCGCTCATACGGCCACCAATACCGTCTTTTTTAACGCGGCGCTCTGGTGTTACGGTCAAATCGACTATCTCGTTACCACGCTGAACCTGCACCAACAATTTTTCACCACTGTTTAAGGTGATAATTTGAATAACTTTATTAACGTCAAGTACTTGTTTGCCGTTTATAGACAAGATTGTATCATCAGCCATAAATCCAGCCAAAGCTGCAGGGCCGCCCGGTGTAACCTCACCTATTTTTGCGGCCTGATGATTAGTGCCAAAGCCCCAAGCCAGCCCCATAAATATCATTGCCGCCAAAATAAAATTAGCCATTGGCCCTGCAAAAGCCACCAAAGCCCTTTGATGGAGCGGTTTGAAATGTAAGACTGATTTCCAGACATCTTTGCCGTGTTTGCTGTCCATTTCAGCTTTTATTTTGGCCAATTCCTCAGTATCGGGATTGCTCGCTGCACCTGCATCACCTAGGAATTTTACATATCCTCCTAGCGGAAACCGTGACAAGACCCATTCTGTGCCGGATCTGGCTTTATAGCGCAGGATTGGCTTGCCAAAACCCACGGAAAACCGCTCCACTGCTACGCCAAAAAACCGCGCGACAGAATAATGCCCAAGTTCATGAATGAACACCAGCACGCCAAGCACAAAGGCAAAACTGAACCCCGCTATCAGGGCATTAAATAGCCATTGCACCATTTATGATTTCCCTATTAGTTCTTTGCCAATTTCCGCAGCTTTCGCTCGCGCACGCCCGTCAATATCCAGCACATGTTTTATCGTTCCAAGTGGCTTAGCAAAACTCTTTTCACTTTTAAAGTGGTTCATGACCTTTTCTATACACTTTGTAAGGGTAGGGAAAGATAACTGCCCCTTCAAAAATGCATCTACCGCCACTTCATTGGCAGCGTTCAGTACGGTCGGCGCCATACCGCCTGCCTCCAAAGCTAGGCGGGCTAGCCGTAATGCCGGAAATTTCTCCGCGTCCGGTGGGTAAAACTCTAACTTTCCCAGTTCCGCAAAATCAAGTTGCTTCACTGTGGTTTCCATACGCTGTGGCCAAGCTAAAGCATAGGCAATCGGCGTGCGCATATCAGGTGAGCCCATTTGCGCTAGCACCGACCCGTCCACATACTCCACCATAGAATGGATGATAGATTGCGGATGCACAATAATGTCGATTTCTGCGGATGGGTGCGCAAATAAATAACTGGCCTCGATGAGTTCAAGCCCTTTATTCATCAAAGTCGCCGAATCGATAGAAATTTTCGCACCCATAGACCAAACTGGGTGGTTAAGAGCCTGCTCGCGTGTGACGGACTGTAATTGCGCGTGACTAAATTCGCGAAATGGCCCACCCGACGCTGTTAATATCAGACGGCGTACTTGTTTGGGAAGGTCACGCTCTAAAACCTGAAAAATTGCGTTATGTTCTGAATCTACAGGCAAAAGCGTAGTGCCAGTACGTGCAACCGCACCCATGAATAAATCACCGGCGCAAACAAGGCATTCTTTATTAGCCAAGCCGAGCATAGCCCCCTGCTCTACCGCCGCTAGAGTTGGTTCTAACCCTGCTGCGCCGACAATCGCCGCCATGATGAAATCCGCCTCCCAAGCGCCTGCATCAATAACGGCCTCCCGGCCAATCCCTATTTTAATACCCGTCCCAGCCAGCGCATCTCTCAGAACATCCTGATTAGCTGCATCCCCAAGTGCAACAAATTCCGGACGAAATTCTAAGGCCTGTTTAGCGAGTTTTTCCCCATTGGTGTGGGCACTCAGGCAAACAACTTTATAATCGCCAAGCGCACTATCGCGGATGAGGCTTAATGTGCTTTCGCCGATAGATCCGGTCGATCCTAATATGGTGACGCGTTTTGCCATAGCTAATTAGCCGCTGACTATTTTTGCGATTAAAGGCGGCCAAATATTTGGCCAGACCAGCAGCACAGCCGCCGCAATAACGACAATCAACATCAGACTGTCTATTCGATCCAAAAGTCCACCGTGTCCGGGTATTATACCCCCGGAATCTTTAACATTCAAATTCCGCTTTATCACGGATTCCAGTAAATCGCCCAAAACTGCGAACACCACAACCGGAATGCCGAGTAAAGCGCCATAAGCTGGGCTAAACCCAATAATCCATGCCGCCAAAGCACCAAATAAAGCGCCAAAAACAAAACCGCTAATCAGCCCCGACCAAGTTTTGTTTGGACTAACCTTTGGGATAAGTTTAGGTCCTTTCAGGGTCGAACCCCCTAGATATGCGAACGAATCTGCCGCTATTACGACCACAACAATAAAAATAAATTTCGCAAATCCAGCCGCTTCGACACCAGCAATATCTCCGCGCAGCCATAATATGGCCAGGCTAGGGAGAAGCACATATAACACCCCAAATCCGGCCCATAATCCGCCCCCTCTTCTTGCCCGCTCTAATGTAGCAAGCGCCCCGGTAAACCCGACCGACGCCAAAGCCCATTTCCAATTGTCCGCCCCCCATATGCCGAATTGCACTAAACCAAGTGCCAGCAATAGCCCAGTCACAGGAATAATAAGTGCCAATTTCGTCGGGGCAGTATCACTCATCCGTACCCACTCATAAAGAACACGTGTGCAAACCAAAGCAATGAACACGGCCAAAACCCAGCCGCCATAATAGAGTGGCACACCACAAATGGCCATGAGTACCAGACCAGATATAGCCCGGACGCCAAATTTCTTTAATTTAGATGTGTTCTCATTAGACATGTCTAGGCCACCTCTTCAGACTGATCAGACGCAAGGTTTCCATAGCGCCGTTCACGGTTTTGGAAATTCTCAATTGCCGCGTGCAAATCATGTTTAGAAAAATCAGGCCATAATACATCAGTGAAAACAAATTCCGCATAAGCTGCTTGCCACAGTAAAAAATTACTGATGCGCTTCTCGCCACTGGTGCGAATAACCAAATCGGGATCCGGCAAGCCGATACTATCCAAATAGGTTTCAAATTTTGCATCACATAGCTCCCCCACATCGGCTTTCCCTGCCTCAACATCCTGGGCAAATGCCCGTGCCGCCCGTAAAATTTCGTCTCGACCACCATAGTTAAAGGCAATATTCAAGGAAAAGTCCGTATTGTGCTTGGTGGTTTCTTCGACTTTGTCCAATAGTGCTAGCATGTCAGACTTTAGTCCGACCCGCGACCCTAATATACGCACCCGTACATTACGCCTATTCAGCGTCTCTAAATCGTCCTGCACATATTTGCGCAGTAGCCCAAACAATGCAGTAATCTCTGCCTTAGGGCGCGACCAATTCTCCGTAGAAAAACTATAAAGTGTCAAACACTTAACGCCCATTTTTGCAGCGTCCTCAACAATTTGCCTTACGGTTTTAACACCAGCTTGATGACCAAAAACCCTTGGACGACCACGTGCCTTCGCCCAACGTCCATTACCGTCCATAATAATGGCGATATGCTTTGGAAAATCACCAGATGCACAATCATTGGAGAAATCATCAGATGGGCGCAGCGCAGACATAGGCTAGACCTGCATAATCTCTTCGTTCTTCGCCGAAAGCGCTTTGTCGATATCTGTAATATGCTGGTCAGTAGCTTCTTGCACTTCACCGGAATGCCGCTTGTGTTCGTCTTCGCTAATATCACCAGCTTTTTCCATATCGCGTAAGCTCTCCATAGCACCCCGACGTACATTACGGACGGCTACCTTGGCTGCTTCGGCATAATTGCCCGCAATCTTAGTCAGTTCTTGTCGACGCTCTTCGGTTAGTGCAGGCATTGGGATACGAATCGTCTGCCCGTCAACCACAGGATTGATCCCTAAATTACTTTCGCGCAGGGCACGTTCCACACCTGCAACCATGGTTTTATCCCAGACATTGACGCTCAGCATGCGCGGCTCGGGGATGTTAATTGCACCGACCGTATTGAGCGGCACTTGTGATCCATAAGCTTCAACCGTAACATTGTCCAAAATAGCGGTATGGGCACGCCCGGTACGCAAGCTATTAAATTCAGTTTTCATAGCTGTAATAGCACCGTCCATACGGCGCTTAATATCTGCTAAATCATAGTCGGCCATCGTCTACTCCTTTAAAAAATCATACCCAATATAGGGACTTAGCCCCTTAATATAAGGATTATGACGTAATTATGGTACATATTCCTTTTCCGGTCATTACTTGTTCGAAACGGTTCTTCTCCGCAATCGAAAATACAATAATCGGAATTTCGTTATCACGCATCAGCGTCACTGCCGATGTGTCCATGACTTGTAAGTCTTTGGTGATAACGCTCCTATAAGATAAGCTCTCATAGCGCACAGCGTCTTTGTGCTTGGCTGGATCTTTATCATAAACGCCGTCAACTTTGGTGCCTTTAAGGAGCGCGTCACAGCCCATTTCCGCCGCCCGCAACGCCGCCGCCGTATCTGTGGTAAAGAACGGATTACCTGTACCGGCCGCAAAAATCACGATTCGTCCGCGCTCCATATGGCGCGATGCGCGACGCCTGATATATGGCTCGCAAACCGTGGTCATCGGAATAGCTGACATCACCCGCGTATCTAGTCCGATATGCTCAAGCGCACTTTGCATGGCAAGCGCATTCATTACCGTAGCCAACATGCCCATATAATCTGCGGTAGTGCGTTCAATCCCGGCTTCGGAAGCCGCCAGACCACGAAAAATATTGCCACCGCCAATCACCAAGCCAATTTCCAGTCCTTTAGCATGAGCACTTGCAACCTCTTCAGCAATACGAGCAGTGACACCCACATCAATCCCGAAGGATTGCGCCCCCATCAGGGCTTCACCCGATATTTTCAGAAGTACTCGTTTATATTTTAGGCCAGTGTCCATGTATATACCCTGCTATTTCGCGATTCGCTCTACGGTTTATAGCCCATGAAGAAGCCCGCGTCTAAAATAAACGCGGGCTTTACAGGACTATATCCATTTGCAGTAAGGCTGCAAATTTATATATTTATGCATCACCTAAAGTCGCAGCCACTTCTGCGGCAAAATCCTCGACTTTTTTCTCGATACCTTCACCGAGCTGCATACGTACAAAACCAGTCATTTCGATTGCAGTTCCCATAGATTTAGCTTCGTCCGCAATAACCTGAGAAACTGAGCGATCCGGATCCATAACAAACATCTGATTGAGAAGCACAGACTCTTTAAAGAATTTCTGCATGCGACCATCAACCATTTTCTCGATAATAGATTCAGGCTTGCCAGAAGCAAGCGCTTCAGCAGACAATAAATCGCGTTCTTTCTGAACAACAGCAGGATCCATGTCTTCCACGCTCAAGGAAAGTGGCGACGTCGCAGCAACATGCATGGCCAATTTGCGCCCAAGGGCGGTTAATGCCTCTGCGTCACCATCTGATTCCAGTGCAATGAGTACGCCGATTTTACCAAGATTGTCCGCAACGCTATTATGCAGATACCCGGCAACGACGCCCGATTTCACACTCAGCTCTTCAGTACGGCGCAAATTCATATTCTCGCCAATCTTTGCAATCAGGTCAGTGATAGACGTCGCAACATCTTTACCACCAGACATGTTTTTCGCTGCCAGTGTCGGCAAATCACCATTTGCGCCAACGGCTAGACCCGCAATTTCGCGTACCATGCTTTGAAACTCTTCATTTAGCGCTACAAAATCAGTTTCCGAATTGACTTCCACCAAAGCAGAGGTCGTGCCGTCTTGGCCGAGACCAATTAGGCCTTCCGATGCGATACGGCCAGACTTCTTGCTTGCCTTAGCAATCCCTTTTTCGCGCAACCAATCAGCTGCGTCCTCAATATTACCATCGGTAGCCATGAGGGCTTTTTTGCAGTCCATCATGCCTGCAGATGTTTTTTCGCGCAGTTCTTTGACCAGCGCGGCTGTAATAGTAGCCATTATACTCTCCGTATATTGTGTGTTATACGGCAAAAATGGTGATCTCTGCCGTGATTTTAAGCGCCGCGAATCATACGCGGCACCTTATGCTTAGATTGTCATACCCAGACCGTTATGCTCTGGCAGCGTCGCTTTTGGCGCGCGGCGCTTTACCAGATGCTAACTCTTTTGCTTGCTCGACCCATTCGCCCGCAGCAAATTTACCTTTAAGCTCAAGCTTTTCTTCCAAAGCTTCTATGGCAGCATCATCAAGCGCAATGATTGCAGCATATGTGTTAATACCCTCGCTTTCGAGCTTTTTCTTAAAGACCGGGCCAATGCCGTCGATTAAAGAAATGTCATCAGTTGCTTTTTCGTCTTTGGCGGGCGCAGGTGATTCCACCTTAGCTGCTGGCTTTTCAGCTTTGGGAGCTTCTTCTTTAACGGGTGCAGGCGCAACCTCCGCAGCAGGAGCAGGAGCTTCAACTGGTGCTTCAGCTGCGAGCGTTGCTTCAACAGGATTTTCCGCCGCGCCAATATCAACGCCAGCTGCAATAGCGCCTTCTGTCATACCGTCTAAAACCGCATCTGCCATCAAATCACAAAACAGCGAGATAGATCGCACGGCATCATCATTACCCGGGATAGGCATATCAACATCATCTGGATTACAGTTACTATCCAATAAGGCAATCACGGGAATACCAAGTTTACGGGCTTCCTTGATGGCAATAGTCTCTTTGGTGGTGTCGATTACGAACATCAAGTTCGGGATTTTACCCATGTCTTTAATGCCGCCAAGAGCGCGGTCTAATTTGTCTTTTTCGCGGGTCAGTTTCAAAAGCTCTTTTTTGGTCAGGCCCGACTGCTCTACATTTTCCATCATGCTTTCAAGATCACGCAAACGCGCGATAGAATTGGAAATAGTTTGCCAATTGGTCAACATACCGCCGAGCCAGCGGTGGTTCACATAATATTGCGCGCAACGTGTAGCCGATTCTTTCACCGCTTCAGACGCCTGGCGCTTGGTGCCAACGAATAAAATACGTCCACCACCCGCAGCAACATCACGCATTTTCACCATAGCTTGGTGCAAAAGTGGCACGGTTTGCGACAAATCGAGAATATGAATATTGGAACGTTCACCAAAGATATATGGTGCCATTTTTGGGTTCCAACGATGTGTTTGATGTCCAAAGTGGACGCCTGCTTCTAGTAGCTGGCGCATGGAAAATTCTGGTAGTGCCACGGTATATCTCCTTATCCGGTTAGGCGTCGAACGGGGTTGAGAAAGCAGCAGAATTACCGCTTTCACCGGAAAGACTAATTACATGCGTGCAATAGCCATATCCCGTTCTGTGAATTTGGCCGCTATATAGCAGGAAAAATTGGTGTGGCAAGTGGTAATTTCAGCCTTAAAATTCGCTAATTTTCTCCACGCCCGGCACCGCTTTCAACGCAGCTTGGAAGCTTTCGTCCAGACCGTATTGCCCTGGGAGCTTCAAGGCGATTTCGCGGGCGTCTTCTATGGGTACAATGATATGCATTTTTCCCTTTGCCTTCATAGGGGCAGCTTCCAAACCTGCTATACAACGCTTAAGCGCCTCTAGCGTTTCTGCATTGCGAATATAAATATCAAGACCGCGTATTTTCAGCGCCCCAGCTTGGCCGTCTTTGCCCCCGCCACCTGAAAGAGGCTTAACCGAATTAACTGTCATACTCAACTCGCCATCGCGCATATCCAGCTTGACTTGCAATTCCAGCAATGCGCCAGCTTGCAAAACATCCCGATGGCGCACCAATAGCTCTTCGCCAACAAAGACCTCATATTCCCCACTCGGGTCGGAAAGGTTGAGATAGGCAAAGCGCTTCTTAGTGCGCTGGGACACGCGCTCTTGACGTTTATGCAACACGCCCGCCATGCGCACCGCCCTCTGGCCGCGCCCATAAGCTTCATCTGCTTCATCAATTTGCAGGAATTTACGCTTTTTGAGGTTCTCGGCCTGATCTTCCAATGGATGGCCGCTGAGATAATAACCCGCTGCAGCCAATTCTTGCTCCAAAGTTTCCACGCCCCCCCATGGCTCAACAATAGGCAGTTCCGGCTCCGCCATGGTTTCCTCGACATCACCAAATAAACTCACCTGTGCCGAATTGCGCTCTTGTGCGGCGCGGGCACCGATAGACAATAATACCGCTGCAGAGGCATATGCCCGGGCACGATTAGGTTCAAGGCAATCAAATGCGCCCGCCTTTGCCAAGTTTTCATAGGCACGTTTATTGACAATTCGCGCATCAACACGGCGGGCGAAGTCAAACATATCAAGGAATGCCCCACCCTCTTCGCGCACCATGACTAAATGGCGCATAGCCTCGACTCCTACATTTTTAATGGCACCAAGGGCGTAAAGAATTTTGCCGTCTGCAACTTCGAAATCCGCACCACTACGGTTGACGCAGGGCGGCGCGACCTCCACTTTCATTTGTTTGGCTTCACGGGCAAATAGCGCCAATTTATCTACATTACTGATGTCGAGGCTCATGGACGCCGCCAAAAATTCCACCGGATGATGGGCTTTTAGATAGGCCGTACGATAGGAAATCATGGCATAGGCGGCGGCGTGAGATTTGTTGAAACCATAGCCAGCAAATTCATTGACCAGATTAAATATCTGCTTAGCGAGAGAGCTTTTAACGCCATTTTCAGCCGCCCCGTCCACAAAGCGCGATTCTTGACGCGCCATTTCCTCTTTGTCTTTCTTGCCCATAGCCCGGCGCAAGACATC
>JALSHM010000409.1 GCA_026982235.1 Robiginitomaculum sp.
CCGTCCGAGCGCTGGTTCTGGTTTGATCCGCCCTTTAATAAAGGGCACACAGCACTTTTGCACAAACAGCCCGATGATATATGGCGGCTTGATTTTCAGCTTGGCTGGGATGTTGACCGGGCGGAGGCGATTAAGCCCGAAAATGTCGCGCCGTTCATTAAGGGATTACTGGGCGAGGATATTGAGTATGAAGAAGACTGGATGAGTATCTACACATTCCAGTGCCGCCGTATGGCGCGATTTGTACATGGGCGCGTAATATTTGCCGGCGATGCAGCCCATCAAGTCAGCCCGTTCGGCGCACGCGGCGCCAATAGCGGCCTGCCGGATATACAAAACCTAGCTTGGAAACTGGATATGATATTGCGCGGGGACGCTTCTGAGAGCCTTCTGGAGAGTTATAATATTGAGCGCACACAAGGGGCGGACGAAAATATCCTTAACTCCACGCGCTCAACGGATTTCATTACGCCAAAATCAGAAATTTCTACTATTTTTAGAGATGCTGTACTTGAACTGGCTAGGGAACATGAATTTGCCAGACCACTGGTCAATTCTGGTCGATTATCTGCGCCGACCCCATACCATATTAGCCCCTTATCCACACCCGACACGGATGAATTTGCACAAGGACCCAAACCTGGTCACATTTGCATAGATGCGCCAATTAAAATCAGGGGTAAAGGTGGTTGGTTGCTGGAGAGCTTGGGTGAAGAATTTGCTCTCTTGCACTTTGGTGATAATCCGCCGCCTACAAATTTTAAAACATTGGTGTTGCCCGATACAGGTCTTGCGGCTGAACGCTATGGCGCGGGCATGAGTTATCTTGTTCGCCCGGATAAAATTGTTGCGGCAAGGTGGAAAAGTGCAAATAGTCACGATATTGCGCAAGCATATTTGAAGGCAATATCACAAGGCGGAGATGTGGCATGAATGCGGTAGGCAGACTTAATACTAAAGCAAATATATCTGGGTGTGATGATGTATATGAAGCTTTAATCAAGGCGCATTCAGGCAAAACTCTGCAAGAGAGCGCAAAGTATAACGCCAAGCTAATACTGCTATTAGCCAACCATATCGGGGATGAGCGTGTAGTGCTTGAAGCAATAAAAAAAGCAGGCTAGGCTCTGTTTAGTAATATCTCATTGGCTTGCCGAAGCTCGCGGTTCTCACGTGCCAGTGCTTTCAGCTTGTCAGCGACATCGGTCGGGACGCCAGCCCCTATGCCGTCATCTACTTCCGTGCGCTCAATCCAACTGATCAGGGTTTGTGGTACGCATCCAATCTTGGCTGAAATCGATGTGATCGCCGCCCAGCGGGACGAATACTCACCCTCATTCTCCAACACCATCCGCACGGCTCGCGCACGCACTTCAAGTGAGTGCGAAGCCTGCCTCTTGTAAAATCTGTTTCTCGTATTGCTCAGCGCGTAGCCTGCCCTTGGGGTATAATGGCACCTTCTACTATAGATTAGGAGCCTCCGGCAAACCCAGGGGCGGTTCACTTCGTAGATAATCAACTGTAATGTTATTATGCCAGTTTCGCTGTAATAAGTAATACCAGTGTTGAAATGATAAATGTCTTGCAG
>JALSHM010000410.1 GCA_026982235.1 Robiginitomaculum sp.
GGGGGGTGCGGCTTGCTTGCACGGACACGCGCAAAGGCTCATCAAGGCGCAATTCACCGCGCTCTAGCGCATCGAATGTCAAATACAGCGTCATCATTTTGGTCAAAGATGCCGGATAGCGCAGGCCGTCAATCTTGCGGGCGTGCAGGATTTCCATAGAGTCCGCATCAACAATTATAGAGGCATATTTGTTGGCAGGCTTATTTTTCGCCCCCGCAGGCGTACCCAGCCCAAAATAGGCCGCAAAAACCACCAAAAGAATCAAAATCCGCTTCATGGCTAAGGGTTAAGTGGGCAGTGTTTTAAGAATGGTTAATGGGAGTTAACAAATAGCACAAATCCCCCCTTTTACTTTGCGAAAAACCTACTATCTTGGAGATATGATAGATGTGAAAATACATATGAACAACTCAGGCAGCGACGACGAGCGCGGCACGGAACGCGGCGTGGCAACCAAGACACGGCCTAAGACTAAGAAGCCGTCACAATATCGGGTGCTTTTGCTCAATGATGATTATACGCCCATGGAATTTGTGGTTGGGCTTCTTATGGGCATATTCAAAAAGACCCAGGAAGAAGCTACCAGAATCATGCTGGATGTGCATCAAAACGGTATTGGTGTGTGCGGGATTTATACTTTCGAAGTCGCAGAAACCAAAGTGGCGCAAGTGTTAGATGCGGCCAAGCGGCATGACCATCCGCTAAAATGCACATTAGAAAAGGCATAAAGAAAAGCAAAGATGTGGGCTTGCAAAAATAATTTACCGCGCCACATTAGAAGATAGACAACAGAAAGAAACACTATGGCTTCATTTTCTCCGGTTCTGGAAGAAACTATCCACCGCGCTCTGACTTTGGCGGCTGAGCGGCAACATGAATTGGCGACGCTAGAGCATTTATTGCTGGCGCTCATCGACGATAAAGACGCCAATGCAGTGCTGAGCGCCTGTGATGTGGAACTAGAAGGATTGCGTGCGGCTTTGACATCTTATCTGGACGAAGACCTTGCATCTTTGGTGGTCGAGGAATTTGACGAGGCGCGTCCGACGGCGGGCTTCCATAGGGTTATTCAGCGTGCAGTAATCCATGTACAAAGCTCAGGCCGCGAAGAGGTGACGGGGGCTAATGCGCTGGTGGCTTTGTTTAATGAGCGTGAGAGCCATGCGGTGTATTTCCTCCAAGAACGTGATATGACCCGCTATGACGCGGTCAATTATATTGCGCACGGTATATCTAAAACGGGTGGTGCGGTTGAAAATCGCCCCATCCTTGGCACTGGCCAAAATGAGGAAGGGCAGGACGGCAAGCAAGAAGACCCGCTTGAGGTCTATTGTGTTGATTTGAACCAAAAAGCCGAAGACGGCGGTATTGATCCGCTGATTGGTCGTGCCGCAGAGGTAGAACGCTGTATTCAGGTTCTATCGCGGCGCCGCAAGAACAACCCACTCTTGGTCGGTGATCCAGGCGTTGGCAAGACTGCTATTGCCGAGGGTATCGCCCTGGCCATAGTCGACGGTAATGTGCCTGAAGTGATGACGGACGCCGTGATATATGCACTGGATATGGGCGCACTATTGGCGGGAACCCGCTATAGGGGCGACTTTGAGGAGCGCCTGAAAGCCGTAATGAAAAAGCTGGAAGATTTGCCCCATGCGGTTTTGTTCATTGACGAAATCCACACCATTATCGGTGCGGGGGCGACATCTGGTGGTGCGATGGATGCGTCTAATCTGCTCAAGCCTGCTTTACAGTCTGGTAAATTGCGCTGTATGGGATCAACCACCTATAAAGAATATCGCCAACATTTCGAGAAAGACCGGGCGCTGGCCAGGCGCTTTCTCAAGATAGATGTGGTGGAGCCAAGTACGTCCGACACGGTCAAAATCTTGCGCGGTCTGAAGCCCTATTTTGAAGAATTTCACGGCGTCAAATACACTTCTGAAGCCATTACAACATCTGTAGATTTGGCGGTGCGCCATATTACGGATCGTAAATTGCCCGACAAAGCCATTGATGTTATTGATGAGGCAGGAGCTTACCAAAAACTTCTGCCCAAGAAAAAACGCAAGAAAACCATTGGCGTCAAAGATGTGGAAGCGGTGATTGCTAAAATCGCCCGCATCCCGACCAAGACGGTTTCGCGCGACGACACTAAGGTCTTAAAGGCTTTACCCGCAGACCTTGCCCGGGTGGTATTTGGCCAAGACGCGGCTATTGACAAAGTCTCCGCTGCCATAAAATTGGCGCGGGCGGGCTTGCGTGAACCCAATAAACCTATTGGTTCATATCTGTTCTCTGGGCCTACGGGTGTCGGTAAGACCGAAGTAGCCCGCCAACTTGCCATGGCGCTTGGGCTTGAGCTGTTGCGCTTTGATATGAGTGAATATATGGAGCGCCATACGGTTTCGCGTCTGTTGGGCGCGCCTCCGGGCTATGTGGGTTATGACCAAGGTGGGTTATTGACCGACCGTGTGTCGGAACACCCCCATTCCATCGTCTTGCTCGACGAGCTTGAAAAAGCCCATCCGGATGTGTTCAATATTTTGTTACAGGTTATGGATAATGGCACGCTGACCGATGCGTCTGGTCGCAGTATTGATTTTCGCAATGTCATCTTGATTATGACAACCAATGCCGGAGCCGCAGATGCTGCCAAAGCCGAGATTGGTTTTGGCCGCACCGATAGCAGTAATGAAGAAGACGACAAAGCCATCAAGCGCTTATTCACGCCAGAATTTCGCAACCGTCTGGACGCTATGGTCAAATTTGCGCCTCTGTCACCAGAAAATATTGCCAAAGTCGTGGATAAATTTGTTATTCAACTAGAAGCCCAACTGGCCGATAGAAAAATATTGTTCGAGGTCAGTAAGGCGGCCAATCTTTGGATTGCCAAAAAAGGCTATGATAAACGCTATGGCGCCCGACCATTGGCGCGCACGATCCAAGAATATGTCAAAAAGCCGCTGGCGGATGAAATATTATTCGGCAAGCTGAAAAAAGGCGGCCTGGTCAAAATCGGCTATGACAAGAAAAAAGACGCACTAAAATTCGAAATCCTAAAACCCGCCCAGCTAAAAATAGAAGGCAAAAAAGGCGGTAAAGGCTTACCTGCCCCAAAACCTAAGGAAGATGCTTAGGTTGAGCAGGGTATTAAGTGGGATGTATTTTAGTTGCAGTTTATGCGCTGGGCGAAATAACTAACATCCGAGCCCCTCACCCGGCGCAAGAGCGCCGACCTCTCCCATTGGGAGAGGATTAAGGTGAGGGGGGTGGGAAGTTGAAATTTAATCACGGAGCGTAGCCTACAACTCGCCATTGCCCCCGCGTTTTTTCAAAAACTCCACCACCTTTTTCACGTCTTGGACTTTGTCCATTTTTGCGACCAGGACTGTGCCTTGATGGGCGACTATGGCCAAATTTTCCACGCCTATGGTGGCGACGAAGGGGGCGTCTGTGTGGATGAGGCTGTTTTTGGTGTCTATTGTGTGGACGTCGCCGCGCGTAGCATTTGTGTCGTCGCCTTTGGTGAGTTCCCACAGGGCGGACCAAGAACCGATATCGCTCCAGCCCATATTGGCTTCGACCACGGCGGCTTTTTCTGTGGGTTCCATGACGGCGTAGTCAATGGAATCAGCGGGGCAGGCGGCAAAGGTTTGTTTGTCTAAAGATAGCAGGCCGTTGTGCTTATGGCTGGCTTGATAGGTTTTTTCGCAGGCGGTCAATATATCCGCACAGTGCCGCTGCATTTCGGCTAAGAGCACAGATGGCTTGCACATAAATATGCCTGCATTCCAGAAATATTGGCCAGACGCGATATATGTTTCTGCGGTTTGTTTTTGTGGCTTTTCTTTGAAGGCTGCGACTTTAAAAGCGTGTGCATCCAAGCTTTCACCTTTTTGGATATAGCCATAACCGGTTTCCGGTGTCTGTGCGGTTATCCCGAACGTGACCAGATAGCCCGCCGCCGCAGCCTCTAGCCCGTCTGAAACAACACGGGCGAAAGCGGCTTTGTCGCTGATATGGTGATCAGCGGGGGCGAGCAACATCAGGGCGTCCGGGTCTTGGTCGCGCACAGCAAGAGCGGCAATGGCTGCGCAGGGCGCGGTATTGCGGGCTATTGGCTCGGTGATAATAGTACCAGGTTTTATACCGAGTGCCCCCAGTTGTTCGGCGATGGGGCTAGCATGTGTTGTGTTACAAACAATCACCGGGGCGCTAAATTCAAACCCCTGCCATTGCCCGCGTAGCCGCTCAGCGGTTTCTTGTATCATGGTCTGTTCGCTAACCAATGGTAAGAGTTGTTTGGGCGCAGCTTGGCGCGATGCGGGCCAGAGGCGCGTGCCTGCACCGCCTGACATGATGACGGGAATTATTTTTGTTCTAGCCACGTATTTGCACCTTCGGTTTTTCCATATCGGCAATGCCAGCCACCCGGCAAGCCTCGGAAACCATACAACTTATATGGTAAAAAGTGCTGGTTGGTATAGGGCCAAGTACGGGTAAGCCGTTTTCCCCCAGCGCATCTATCCACGTACCGTTGGGGCGCAAATATTTTTCCATAATCATATCTATACCTGCAGCGGCTAGGCGGAAACTGTCGATTTCGCCTAATTCAGCTTGCGCTAGATGGGCTTTGACCATTTCGGTTTGCACCCATAGACGCCTAGTGGCGCGCACGGTTTTCCCCGATTTGTCCATTTCGTCGGGCAGGAGCAAGCTATCATAAGTACATAATTTATGGTAAATACGCATGGCCCATGGGCGGGTATCTACGCCGGAGCGAGATTGATATTGCCCTAATAGCCACACCCATTCAGCCATGTGCCCAGGTTCGACGCTTTGACCCTTTTTACCCTTTGCGGGTGTCCAGTCGTGATGAAAAAACTCTGTAACGGTTCGGGTATCTAGGTCAAAGAAATGACGCCTAAATAACGCGAACATCTCCGCCGCTTGGCGCATATATTTTTCGTTACCACTGGCATCATAGAGCGCCATGAAAGCTTCGAACAAATGCATATGCGGGTTTTGACGGCGTAGGGCATTACGTGGGTCATTTTCCGGTAAGCCCTCTAAAAAACCACCATTGCTGGCACCCAATTTGGCGGTCAGGAAGCGGAGTATTGTATCGGCTAGGGCTAATGAGGTGTTTTGTTCATTGACCCGTGCGTGCCAAGCCAGTGCAAGCAGGTAAAATGCATGGTCATAAAGATCGCGGCGAGGGTCATTAACGCTGGTATCCGGGTTGATGAGGGAAATGAGTCCGGGGTGTCCATCGCGCATAAAACCATGAGCCAGTAGATATTTCAGCGCATTATCGGCAATCGAATGACCTTCATACCAGCCTTTTTCTTGTGCCAATGCATATGTATATACTTGCCGCGCTTGCACACGTAAGCGCCGAACGGCGTTCCAATTCGGTTCGGAGTTTCTCGATAGTTCTTCGTAAAACCCACCAGAGGAATCCACCACATTCTCAGCCCAAAATGGCAAAGCTTTGTCCACTAGCCAGGCGCGAACAGACCAAGCAGAACGCGCGAGCGCCTGTTGCCCGTAATGGCCTGGTTTTTGCTCCGGTCTTAATATGTGCTGATTTCCCACGTATGCACCTAAATTACTCTGGCGCAATATGGCAATAAATGGCCAAGAAACGCTTAGGATTTAGGGTGAATAATGGGTTAAATTTTGGCCTTGAACAATCAGGCCAGACGCCCCATTTAAAGGGCTAATCCTTATATATTGAGACAAATATGACCAAACACGACCAGCAAGACATTATGACAGATAACCAAATTGCCGCTGTGCAGATCGGCGGCGGTGATGTGCGCGGGCGAATTGTACGGCTTGGGACGGCTTTGGACGAAACATTGGGCGCGGACCGTTACCCGGACGCCGTAGCGCGCTTATTGGGCGAGGCGGTTATGATAAGCGCCCTTGTGGCCAGTTCCCTAAAGTTTAAAGGTCGGTTTTTGGTGCAAGCCCACGGCACCAATGATGGCGCGGTTTCCATGCTAGCTGCAGAATGCACGACGGACGGCAATATGCGCGCCTATGCCCGCTTTGATGCACCGTCTTTGGCGCGGATATTGAACGAAAACCCGCGACCAGATGCGAAGACGTTAACGGGCGGCGGCTCCTTTGCTATGACCATAGACCCAGGATCTGGCAAGGATAGATACCAAGGTATTGCGGCCATAGAAGGCGCGACTTTGGCCGACTGTGCAGAACATTTTTTCAAGCAAAGCGAACAAGTGCCAACCCGGATTAAATTGGCCGTGGGGCGCTTGCAAATACCAGGCAAAGCGCCGGAGTGGCGCGGCGGTGGCCTTATGGTGCAAAGGGTCGCAGGAGATGCTACACGGGGCGATGTGGTTGAAGCTTGGGATATGAGTAAGGCCGTTATGGGGACGCTGAAGGACGAAGAATTGCTTGATCCAGATTTGGGCAGTGAAGCCTTACTCTATCGTTTGTTCCATGAACAAGGTGTGCGCATAGATAGGCCAACCGAACTGCGCGCACAATGTTCATGTTCACGCGAACGCTTGCTGGATAGTATCAAAACTTTCGAACCAGCCCAGCGCCAAGATATGTTTAAGGACGGACAAATCACAGCGAATTGTGAGTTTTGTGCCACAGACTATGTATTTACGCCAGAAGACGTAGCCGATTAAATCTGCGCCAGCATTTACCATATACGCTACGCGTTGCGCCAGACGAAAGACAATGTCAGAATTGGTATTTTGTGAATGATTATTTGATCCCGTTATGGATGTTTATTACAGGTTTTTCTGGGCTTATGCACGCCAAAAAGACGGGGTTAAGAGAACCAGTGCCGTGATAATTTCTAATCGTCCGATGAGCATACCGCCCATTAGTACCCATTTTGCCGTGCTTGGCAGGCTTTGGTAAGTTCCGGCTGGGCCAATAATATCGCCGAGACCCGGCCCGACATTTGCCACTGCGCTGGCTGCGCCAGACCATGCGGTTATTGGATCGAGGCCGATAATTGAGAGCAATATGGCGCCAGCAGCGAAGCACGTGAAAAATAGAAAGAAAAACCCAAATACCGAATAAACCACTGAGTTTGGCAGAGGTTTGCCACCGTAACGCATGGATGAAACCGCGTGGCGGCGCGGCATTTTAAACACATATGCGCGCAAAGCTTCAAATGCTACTTGGTAGCGAAATATTTTAATGGAGCAGGCAGTGGAACCCGCACAGCCGCCGATGAACATAAATGCAAAAAACGCCGATACGGCGAATGGTCCCCAGGCATTATAATCTGCCGTAGCATAACCCGTGCCCGTAACCACGGATATGACGTTAAACGCCGATAAGCGCAGAGCTTCCTTGCCCAAATAAACATCGCTCACCCACAAGTAGAATGTCACTAGCATAATCAGCAGGACGATAACCAAAAGAAACCCGCGCATTTGCGGGTCGGACCATGCGGGTTTGAATGAACCGCGTGCAGCTAACAAATATACGCCGAACGGGATTGCACCTGCTAGCATAAAGGCGACGGCCACCAAGTCTGCGCCGTTATCCATAAACCCGCCCAGCGATGCATCGGACGTAGAAAACCCGCCTGTTGCCAAAGTGGTCATAGCATGGGCTACGGCATCAAACCCGCCCATGCCGGTCATTATATAACCCACCGCGCATAATATGGTCAGCACCAGATATATGCCGCCAATGGCGGCGGCCAACTGCCCGGTTTTGGGCAAAATCTTTTCGCCCATTTCAGAGCTTTCCATGCGGAATAATTGCATACCACCAATTTTAAGCATGGGCAAAATCGCCATAGCAGTGACAATAATCCCGACCCCGCCAATCCACTGTAATATGGCACGCCACAGCAATATGCCTTTGTCGGTGTCGTCTAGCCCGGTCATAACCGTAGACCCGGTCGTGGTTATCCCGGACACGGCTTCAAACAGGGAATCGGTCAGGTTCAGGCCAATATCCGCCATAAATAACGGCACCGCCGCGAACCCAGCCAAAGCTATCCACGACAAAGTCGTCAGCAAAAATGCGCCCCGCGCCCGCAAGCGTGCTTTGGGCGAATAACTGGTCAGCGCCATAATACTACCGAACAGTGCCGTCACAAACCCCGAAACCCCAAATGCCTGCCAGCTCTCCCCGCCGTAGAGATAATCCACCAACATAGGCACAAACATAGTCCCCCCCAAGCCCGCAAGCATAAGGCCAACAACAAACAAAACTGGTCGCAAATCAGGCATAAGGAGAGATTATGGAAATGCGGCGTGTTTGCAAGGGCGGAATGAGGGCAAGGAGAATGGGGTAACTTTCAGGAATTGCCATTTGTGGGTGTTTAAATGCTACAATTGCATCCATACGATTCCCCAATAAATCCCAATATTTCCCCTTGGCGTGGCGGTTAATTGCATTATGTTGGGCGTCCAGTAGATTCTGTGTGTCCATGATTGTTTGGGGGCGCAGTGTGTGAGAGTATAGGTATATTATGAAATTTTCAATGGAACGGGCGGCTTTGTTGGGGGCTTTGGGGCATGTGCAAAATGTGGTGGAACGCCGCAACACAATCCCGATTTTGTCCAATGTGTTGATGACCGCCGAAAATGGCACGATTAGCTTTGTAGCGACGGACTTAGATATTGAAATATCCGAACAAGCGGCTGCAGATGTATCTGTGCCGGGCGATATGACGGCACCTGCCCACACGCTTTATGATATTGCCCGCAAATTACCAGATGGTGCCGAAGTGTCTTTGGCTATTGGTGCAGATGGTCGGCTTGAGGTGAATGCTGGGCGGTCGCAATTTGCTTTGCCGCTCTTGCCAGCGGGAGATTTCCCGAAAATGACAGCGGACGGGTTTACCCATAATTTTGCTCTCGGGGCGGCGGAATTGACACGCCTAATTGATAAAACCAAATTCGCCATTTCCACCGAAGAAACCCGCTATTACCTCAACGGTATTTACATGCATAATATAGATGGCAAATTGCGCTGTGTGGCTACGGACGGACATAGGCTCGCCCTGTGCGAGATGGCTGCGCCCGATGGGGCAGATCATATGCCGGGTGTTATTATTCCGCGCAAAACTATCGCCGAATTACGCCGCCTAATCGACGGTTTGACTGAAACTATTGAAATCTCTGTCTCCGAAGCCAAAATCCGCTTTACTATTGGTTCTGCTGTGCTGACCTCCAAACTCATTGATGGCACATTTCCGGATTATGACCGGGTCATCCCCAAGGGCGGTGACAAGCAATTGGTCATTGATAACGGGGTGTTCGCCAGTGCCGTTGACCGGGTTTCCACCATTTCCGCCGAGAAATCTCGTTCTATTAAACTCACCCTAGAGGGGGATGGCCTAACCTTGGCCGTCAATAATCCAGAACACGGTAATGCGGTCGAAGACTTGATGGTGGATTATGGTGCGGAAGCCTTGGAAATCGGTTTTAACGCCAAATATTTGCTCGATGTGACGGCGCAAATTGAAGCGCGGGATGTGCATTTTCATCTGTCCGATCCGGCGTCTCCGGCGCTGGTCAAAGACCCGGAAGACCCAGGCGCGTTATTTGTGCTAATGCCTTTGCGGGTTTAAGCATACGCGATTAAGTGGCCAAAAACGAGTTCATCAAAAGCCTGCTTCTTAGCGATTTTCGCTCTTACCCTGTATTAGACATAGCGTTTGATGGCCGCCCGGTTGTGCTATACGGCGAGAACGGCGCGGGCAAAACCAATCTGCTAGAAGCGGTATCCTTGTTATCGCCAGGGCGGGGCTTGCGGCGCGCCAAGCTTGTGGACTTGGCAAGGCGATCAGGGAGTGCACCCTGCGAAAACTGGTCAGTTGCGGCGCGGCTCGGCCTGGAAGGCATCAATATCGGTACGGGTGCAGTCGAGGGCGCCCCGAACCGCCGCAAAATGCGCATGGACGGCAAAGCGGCATCAGGTCCGGACTTGGCCAAGTATATCAGTATAAATTGGCTCACCCCGGCGCAAGACAGATTGTTCAGTGGGCCTGCCTCTGACCGCCGCAAGTTTTTTGATCGTTTGTGCCTGATACATGTGCCCGCCCATGGCCGTACATTCCTAGCTTACGAAAAATCAAGAGCCGAGCGCGGGCGTTTGTTTGCGGAACGGATAGATGATGCCTATTGGTTTGATGCGCTAGAAACGGATATGGCCGAGCGCGGTGCCAAAATAGCTTTGGCGCGTTGGCAAGTGTTGGAAATGTTGCGCACGGAAATTGCGGCTAGGCCAGAAGGATGTTTCCCCAAGGCAGATTTATCCATAGACGGCGAAGCCGAAGCCCTCTATGCCGCCGGGGCGGAAGAGCTGGAAGTTGTCGAATTTATCAAAACCAATTTGCGAAAAGACCGTGCCCTTGACGCCCGCGCCGGGCGCACATTGCGCGGCGTCCACAAAAGTGACTTGGTCGTGACCCATATTGAAAAAGCCATGCCCGCCGCCCATTGTTCCACAGGCGAGCAAAAAGCCTTGCTCATTGGCTTGGTGCTTGCCCATGCCCGCAGCCAATCTGGGAAACCGCCGCTACTCCTCCTTGATGAGGTCGCCGCCCACCTAGATGAACACCGCCGCGCTGCCCTTATCGAAGAATTGCTAGAACTGAACACGCAAGTCTTTCTGACGGGTACAGACGCAGAATTGTTCAAAGCCTTTGCAGGCAGGGCGCAAGTTTTTGAAGTGGCGGACGGGGCATTGACACTGCAATCCAGTTGACGTTGGTAAGCGATAAGCGTAGGCACGTTATATGAAAAATTTCACGAATATATCTGGCTTAGGCCAAATTGCTGACGATTATGATGCGGCTCTTGTTGACATTTGGGGGGTACTCCATAATGGGCGAGAGGCTTTTGCGGATGCTGTTGTGGCTTTGCAGCGCTTTCGGGCGGAGCGCGGGCCAGTGGTATTGATTTCCAACTCACCGCGCCCAAGTGTTGCGATCCCTGAGCAATTCGACCAAGTTGGTGTGCCTCATGATGTTTATGATGCTATTGTCACGTCTGGGGATGCGACTATAGATGAGCTTGCACGCCGTGCGCCAGGGCCAGCATTTAAGCTGGGGCCGGCGCGGGACGATAAATTATACGAAGACCTAGCGCTGAATTTTACGGAAC
>JALSHM010000411.1 GCA_026982235.1 Robiginitomaculum sp.
CAAAAGACCTGCAACGCAAGTGGCTCTGGTTTATATTTATTCTTGTCGGGCTTTACGGTGTTGTTTTTAACTGGAATACTGGAGATCTCAGCATGTCGTTGCTCAGCAGACCAGAAGGCGGCGGGGTTACCATAAACTTCATAGATTTCAAAATTTTAGGAGCGTCAATAGAAAAAACCGGAGCTTATGCTCCCTGGATACTTGAAGTTGGGTTTCCTCTTGGGGCGGTGATTTTTTGGTTCAAGGCACGAAAAATACGGCGACAAACGGCGGATATATTTGATGGCACAGACGCCGCAAAATAGCGCCTGGAAAATCACTTGACTTTATGCGACAACAGTCACATAAAAGGGCATGAAACACACACCTAACCCGCCTGAACTCATTCTCCTCAAAGCCTTATGGTCGCGCGGGGCATTGCCCGTTCGCAGCCTTCACGATGTCTGCGCACCCGCCCTTAACTGGTCGTTCTCCTCAACCCGCAAAACAATTGAGCGCATGGCCGACAAAGGTTTCGTTTCCGTTTCAACGACATCTAAACCAGCCAGTGTATCAGCACGCATATCAAAAACCACAACCCTCGCCCATATGGCGCGCGAGTTTTTTGGCCGTGTCCTGGAAGTCGACGGGCCACTCCCGGCCTCAGCTTTCACAGGCAGTACCTTACTTTCCGATGAGGAATTGAACGAACTAGAGGGACTTTTGGGGGGCCACAGAAAATGAGTTTTTTGGCTTATATCTTGCTCGTCAGTATATGGGCTATAGCTATTTATATTCTATCTATTCTTTCTGCTCGGCAATTAAAATCCCTATCGGACTGGCCAGAATATTGGCTTGCAATAATTTTTATTGCATTCGGCGTGCCGGTCTTGGCTTGGGTTTTGCGCGAGATTGGGGTTGTGCCTCCCGTTTCATTTGCCGCACTACCAATGATTTCGGAAGTGCAAATTTTCGGCGGGAGACATGATGGGGCGACCATTGGGGGTGCCGTTACATTGCTTTTGTGGACAATCTATTTCAGCGGTTCCGCTTTTCTTCTTATTCGGTTGATTGCGGGATGGGTGTGGCTTGTGCGTTCGGCGAATAGTGGTCGCCGGGATATGCATATGGGTCACAATATAATTGTTACAAAAAACAATGTGCCCCTCTGCGCTTTTGGGCTTTTCCGCCCCGTAATTTTGTGCCCTGAAAAAGTCTATCTAGATACACCACAAGACAGGGATATAAAAATTAGAGATTTACTTATTGCCCATGAGTGGGCGCATATACATTATCGAGACCCATTGGTAATGTTGAGCTTGTTGATTATCAGGATAATTATCTGGCCGCACCCAGCAATTCACGACCTTTTCAAGCGCTGGCAATTTGCCGCAGAGCTGCGCGCAGACAATCAGGCGCTCGGCGGACAAAATTTTGAAACTCGCAAAAAATACGGCCAAAAACTGGTCAGCCTTTTGCGCCATTCGGGCGCAAGAAAAAGCAAAGGGACACTGCCATGTCCCTCTGCAACCCTCAATCTCAGCAATTATAGGAGTGCAAAAATGAGAGTGAAAAATATAATGAACCAAGATGTTAAAA
>JALSHM010000412.1 GCA_026982235.1 Robiginitomaculum sp.
ACTTGTTATTGCTGGATGAGCCGACCAATTATCTGGATATTGAAGGCACAGTCTGGCTAGAAGCCCATATCAAGACCTATCCGGGCACGGCGTTCATTGTCTCCCATGACAGAGACTTCCTCAACGCTGCCGTCACTCATATTGCCCATCTCAGGGGCGGGAAATTATTTAATTACCCTGGAAATTATGATGCATTTGAACGCAAATTGGCCGAGCAACAACGCTTATCCATGTCCATGCGCAGCAAACAAGATGCCGAACGTCGGCATTTGGAAAGCTTCGTAGAGCGTTTTCGTGCCAAAGCCTCCAAAGCCAAGCAGGCGCAATCCCGCGTAAAACGCCTAGAGAAAATGAAACCCGTCGCCACCATTATCAGCGACCCTATTCCGCCTATTGATTTGCCAAGCCCAAAGAAAGCCCTCAGCCCACCAATTGTGCGGTTCGATAATGCCGCCCTTGGCTATGAGCAAGGCGTCAGCATTTTGCGGGATATAAATTTGAATATTGACCAAGACGACCGTATCGGGATTTTGGGCAAGAATGGTGAAGGTAAGTCCACATTCGCCAAAGGTATTCTCGGCATGTTGGACGCCCAAAGCGGACATATCCGCCGCCATAAAAAACTCAAAATCGGCTATTTTGCCCAACATGAAATCGATGCGCTCAATATGAACCAATCGGCGCTCGACCATGTCATCGAATTGATGCCGGACGCCACCGAAGCCCAAAGACGGGCACGCTTGGCGCGATTTGGCTTGGGGCGCGAGCAATCTGAAACCATAGCCGGCGATCTTTCGGGCGGCGAAAAGGCGCGGTTGCTGTTTTCTATCATCAGCTTCCACGCACCGCACTTACTGGTTCTCGACGAACCCACTAACCATCTAGATATGGATAGCAGAAATGAACTGACCAAAGCCCTCAACACCTATGAGGGCGCTGTAGTGCTTATTTCCCATGACCGGAATTTGCTGGAAACCGTCGTCGACAGGCTGTGGGTGGTTGCAGACGGGGGCATCAGTGCCTTTGAAGGCAATATGGATGAATACCGCGCACTACAGCTGGAAAAACACCGAACATCTGGCTCAGGAAAAAAGAGCAAGAAAAACACTAAAGGCAAAAACCGCCGCGCAAGCGCGGATGCCCGCAGAGCCGTCGCGCCCTTAAAGAAACAAGTAGAGCGACTGGAGAAAGCCATCTCCGACACACGCAAAGATATTGAATATGTCGACAAACAACTATCCGTTTCCGATTTATTTACCAATAACCGTGATAAAGCTGTCAAATTGTCTCAAAAGAGGGTAATGTATATATCACAACTGGAAGATTTGGAAGCGGATTGGTTCGAAGCCGTGGAAAAATATGAAAAGGCCATCAATGGTTAGGTTGTGATAGCAATACGATATTGCCATAATGAACAACATGGGGGTTGGGCATAATGATAGATTTAACATATAACGGCGTGGGATCCGTTTCAAAATTACGTGCCGAAAACATGTTTCAAGTTTTCGAATGGATGATACAGTGCTTCACACCAAAACACGGTTTCTTTGAAGAAATTTTATAC
>JALSHM010000413.1 GCA_026982235.1 Robiginitomaculum sp.
AGCCACCGCCAATGCATCGCCAAGAGCCATTTGTAATGTGGTAGAAGTGGTCGGCGCACCTGTGATTGCGCAGGCTTCTGGTGTATCGGGTAGGTGTAAGAGATAATCCCCCGCCTTGCCCAGAGCGCTGTTCTGATTACAGGTCATGGCAATAAGCGGTATGGCCGCCCGTTTACAATATTGGATAATATCGGCCAGCTCCTTGGTCTCGCCAGAGCGGGATAAAGCAATCACGCAATCGGCTGGCGTAATCATGCCCATATCGCCGTGACTTGCTTCGGTCGGGTGAATATAGAGGGACGGGGTTCCGGTCGAGGCCATTGTGGCGGCGATTTTACGGGCAACATGGCCGCTTTTGCCCACACCTGTCAGCACAGTATGCCCGGATATGGATTTTATAATCTCGACGATTTTTGCGAAATCGGCACCCAATCCTTGTGCAAGCGCGGACAGGCCTTGGGCTTCTGTATCAATCACCCGGCGGGCTACATTTACGGCGTTAAATTTTGTCATAATGTTTTCTATCAGGGTTACTTGTCTTTTGGAAGTGCTCTTAGGCGAATGCCGCGTGTCACGACTTTTATGGGCGACCATGTGAATTTTTTGAGCATGTCTAGGCTCGTCGTGATTCGGGTTCTTTGTACGGCTTTTCGGTCTTGGAATGTTTGGGGCAGACCTTTGACGCCGTCTCTTATGCCGCGCAAGGTTGGCTTGAGCCGACCTTTGCGAAACAGCGCCCAGCCCAAATAAGCCAGATTGGCACCAATGTGAAAGGGGGTAAGGAGGATAAGGAGCGGCCAAGGCATGTTTTTGAAAAACGTCCAAATACGGTTGCGCGTGCCGTGATAAATAGCAAATTCTGGAACTTTATCCGATATGCCAGAGCTAATATGATCAACTATAGCGTCTGGGGATTGCAAACATTCACCGCCTGCAAGCTGCATACGAAAGGCAAGGTCAACATCTTCGTGATAACAGAAAAACCGCTCATCAAACCCGCCGAGCGTCAAGAATTTAGCCCGGTGATAGAGGGCGGCGGCGGCGCAAGGACCAAATACTAACCCTTCTGCGGGCGGGTCAATCTGCTTGCCATATCCGGCGCGAAAGGCAATGCCAGAGAAATGATAACAATCCCCAACCCCGTCTAGCGTGGGCGTATCCGCAAGGGCTAAATACTGGGTAGAGCCAACCATAGTGATATTGAGCGCCTTGCCTGATGCTTTCAATAATTGTTCCAGCCAATCGGGTCTTGCAAATGCATCTGGGTTGAGGAGCGCCAGCCAAGGCGCTTTGGCCAATTTTGCGGCTTGATTATTTGCCGCCGCAAAGCCCGTATTTTCGCCGAGCTCCATAAGGACAAAGCGCTTATCCAGCTTGGGTAAGGTGGCCATAGAGCCGTCGGTAGAGCCATTATCGACAATTAAACACTCGAAATCTTGTTCGCTTTGTGCCTGTACAGATGCAATACAGCGTGCCAGCCAAGTGCCCGCATTATAGTTGACAATGATGATAGACGCTTTGGGGATTTTGCTCTCCGTTTTTGTGCTGTGTC
>JALSHM010000414.1 GCA_026982235.1 Robiginitomaculum sp.
GTGCATTTGGTAGCTAGACCCAAGCTTCCCCTCTTCTGTCCATAGAAGTTCGCGGGCTTTACCGCCATTGGCCAGCGCAGCGTAAAGCACTGCCAAATCTTGCGCCTTAAGCCCCAGCCCCCCCAGCGCCATAGCTAGCCCCGCCTGCCCGTCCCCGTTATTTGGCACCACCAACCGAGAACCCGTAAGCTGCAAAGCCGCCTCAAACCGTTTCGTACCCACCTTATCGAGCGCCAAAACCGCAGGCACATTAAGCGAATGCGCCAAAGCTTCAAACACACGAACATCACCGTGATAGCGGCGGTTGAAATTCTCTGGCTGGTATGAACCAAACCGGGTCGGCGCATCCAGAATAAACGAACCTGGTGCAGATAGGCCGTCATCAAAGGCAAAACCGTAGATAAACGGCTTGAGCGTTGAACCGGGCGAGCGGATACTGTTGGTCATATCAATCCATCCCCCCGGCCTATCGCGCCCAGCTGAGCCCACATGGGCGCGGACTTTCATAGTTTCGTTCTCAACCACTAGAACCGCGACATTGTTATCCAAGCTTTCGGTGAACTGCGCCGCAAGACGCTGGACGTGTTGCTGAAGCTCGCCGTCGAGACTTGAGGCAATTTTACCGTCTCGCTTTACCTTGGCTTTCACCTTGTGCGCTGCCAGCCACGCTTTTTGCGGGAAAGTTTTGCGCATAGACGGGACGCTATCTTCTTTGGCCTCGTTGCGTTGTCGCTCTGTGATAATATTGGCGGCATATAATTTATCCAAAACTACATCTCTGGCTTTCCGTGCATTTTTCACGTGACGATCCGGGCGGCGGGATTCTGGGGCTTGGGGTAAGGCTATCAGCAGGGCAATTTCCCCGTCGGTGAGCTGGTCTGGGCGCTTATCAAAATAGACATGTGCCGCCGCCGTAATCCCCTCCACATTACCGCCATAAGGGGTATGGGTGAGATAGAGCGACAAAATTTCGCGCTTGGACAGGCGCAATTCCAGCTGTAAAGCGCGAAAACTTTCGATGATTTTTGATTTAAATGTGCGCGGGCGCGGTTCCAGTTGCCGCACTAATTGCATGGTTAGAGTGGAGGCGCCCGATACGATTTCGCCCTGCCTGTGCCATGTCCGTAAAGCACGCAAAACGGCCAGCGGGTCAATACCGCTATGGCGGTAAAACCGTTTGTCCTCTATAGCAATGAGCGCCGTGACAAAACGCGGATCAATTTCGTCCATATCCGCCTTAAGCCGCCAACGGCCATCATCTACGGTGAATGCGCTCAACCACTGTCCGCGTTTGTCCGTGACCAATACGGATGTATCATAAGCCCGCTCAAGCGGCGGCGGAAAAATGATATTGGCCAGCAAAAATGCGCTCATGATAAGGAGAAATACCCATTTTATTTTGGTGATGAGGTTCATTCGGAGCGCACCACTACTTACCCCTCACCTTGTTCCTCTCCCCATGGGAGAGGAGACGTTGGCTTGTCTATCATTACTCTCGCAAAAACATTACCAAGATTTGGCAAACTTAGCCTCTCCCTTAGGGAGAGGCGCGCGACAGCGTGGTGAGGGGATGGGATGTTTGTTATATACTCCATACCCCTACCCCTTACCCTGGGGCGCGATTTGTACCCGTTTAGCTTCAGATATAGCGTGGTCTTGGGGGCGGTACATGTCTTCGACCACCACACCCGGCCAGATAAAATCACCCGGCGTTACGGCGCGTACCAGATAGGCTATGCGGTATGTGCGTTTATTATAAGTACGGGTGGCGGCAACCAATCTATCGTCGCGCATTTCCGAAGTTTGGAACTTACTCAACTTGCCGACATTTTCATAAGCCGTCTCGCCCGGTTCCAATATGGCTTCTATCTCCATGCCAGCTGGCAGAAGATCGGCGACAACCGCCAAGCCGGAACGCGCCGTTGTAGAATTGAAACTGATTTTAACAATATAACGCTCGCCCTGTTTTATATCACTGAGATCGGCCAATGTACCGTCCATTTTCTGAACACGCTTGCTGACATTATAGCCCTCATTAACCGCGAGCGGCGCCTTAAGCGGAGTGCCGCTAATCATCACCGAACGCCAGACCTGTTTGTCAGTCTTGTTGGTGAAGCTCGGGTTATTGGCCATATCAGTGTTATAAAGATGCGATTTCGCAACACCGCCATTGATCGTAATTTTCGCATTTTTTGCGGCAATATTGACAGGCTCACTGTCTTTGAGGAAAGCGCGTATAGCCAATATCACTTGTGCTTGGGCTTGGGTGTTGAGGCGATTTGGTTCTTTGAGGTGTTTTTGGAACGCGGCTTGGGCTTCCTCAAGATATTGATCTTGCCCAGCCTCCTTTATCATAGCCAACAGTCCAGCAGCATCACGGGTTGGAGATTGATAATAGTCGTAATCGACATCCACATCTAACAAAGACAGGGCTTTTTTGAAAGCCTGATCCGCACGGCGCTCATCCCCCATCATGGATAGAGCCGTCGCCAAATGTCCCCACGCCATACCAGTGCGCAGTTTCTTGGCGTGATTATCAGAGAAATACCGCATGTCCTTAAGCTTACCCTTGCCGTTCTTGGCAAGCACATAATGGGCATAGGCGGCGGCTTCGGCCTGGCGGGATAGGCGGCGCTCAATACTATCAACCTCATAGTCATAGAGATAGTTCAGACTAGGATAGCGCGGCATTTTAGTTATAGAATACAAAGCCTTAAATGCTTTATCTAAAGCTTTATCGGATACTATATAGTCTTTGTCGTTAGCGCGTAGTAAGAAATCCGTCACATAAACACCGAGCCAAGGCCGAGCATAACGGTCATTGGCACGCCACAGACCAAAGCTGCCATCACTGCTTTGACGGTTCAGCAATCTGTCCACGGCCACTTGCAGGGCAAATTTGGCTTCGGCCTCATTTATACCCGGCACACCGCCCAGTTCGTGGGCGTATAAGAGTGGCATAGCAGCGCTAACGGTTTGTTCGGAACAGCCGTAAGGATAGCGCGAAACGGCAGTGGCATAGGCGGTTGGGTCAACGCCCGGCGTACGCGAGAAGGACACATTGACATCAACACTGCCCGGATCAAAGCCCTGGAGCATATCTGCATCCAAGCGGAACACTTCTCCGGCTTTCATGGGTGCCGTGACCATTTTGGATATGGGCAGGAATGCTGAGCGGGTCTGAATATCATAGGCAGAATTGACCTTATAGCCGCCCGGGCCAGTCACGGCCAGATTGACCGTACTGATACCCGTCTGGGCGGTCAGGATTTCGCGGGTCAGGCTTTTGCGTTCACCTTTGCCGAGCTTGAGCTTATCGCGAACATTCCCGATTGACAGCACCCCGTCTCCGGTTAGGGCTAGCCCATAATCACCAGCCACACCGCCAACATTATCAAGGGAAATCGTCGCCAAGGCTTTGTCGCCCGGCGCGAGAAAACGCGGCAAAGACAAAACGGCAGGCACGGCGTCGCGTACAATCATGGGTTTGACATCACTGCCCACCGCAGTACGGCTCCAGGCCACGGCCATAAGACGTAATTTACCGTTAAAGTCCGGTAGTTTAACCGGGACAACCACTTTGCCGCCCTTAACATCCACCAAACCGGAATAAAGAGACACGACTTTAATCGGTGCTGCCGTAAGCCCTTCCCCGCCCAAAGTATCACCGCCAGAGCGCGCCAATGTCGGCTCACCGAGATTGGGATTAAGCAAGCGGGCATAATCATCGCGCACGGTGAGCGGCAAAGATTTACGGCCAAAATAGAAGGATTCTGGGTTGGGAGATTTGTATTTGGTGATTTGTAGAACGCCCTCATCCACGGCGGCCAAGGTCAGATAAACTTTCTCCCCGCGCGGCGTATTATTGAAATCTACCCGGATTTTCTGGGTTTGGCGCGGCTTGACCACATCCGGCGCACTGAGCGAAACGCCCAATTTCTGCCGCTCCACATTGGCTTTCATATAAGTAATGCCAACGGCACGGCGCGGCACAGGGCGTTTATCTGCGCTTCTGGGCGTATAAACACTCAGCAGAGCATAAACCCCAGAACCCATATTTTTGGGCATACGCACAATGATTTCAGAGCCGCCTTTGGGGATATTGACGGTTTTTATGGAGCGTACGGCTTGGTCGGCAATGACCAATTCACCAAGGCCTGCATAGGGGGAATTGATGGTGAGTTTGACCATCTGACCTGCACTCACATCAAGTTCAGGTCCGCCCATTTCAATTTGGTCGGGGGCATTGCTAGTCGTACTGCCACCCCAGCCAACCCAAAACCTATAGGAAGAAGAAATCTCACCATCCACCCCACTGGCTATCAGACGGTAGCGCCCCCAATCCAGTGTCCGCTCCACATGGGCACCATTCTGCGCAGATGCTGCCACAATACCCTTGGCGATTTCTATATCATTGCTATCATAGCGGTACTGCCAGCGACCATGTCTGCGGTACCAATTATAATGATATTCCTCTTTGACCAAAGTCCACTCTATGTCCATTGCGGCTGGCTTGCCCTGCCAATCTACGGCGCGGATATTAAAACCTGCGGGCTTATTCCGCTCTGGGCGGCGGGCAAAGTTGGGCTTGATACCAATATAATTGTCCTGCGTACGCACTGGGATACGGGTACTGTTTTGCACATAGCGCCCACCTGGCTCTGAAACACCGACTGTAATTTCGGCGCGTAAGGGTTTCATGGAGCTAATTTCGGCGTCTTTCACAGACATATCCAGCATGAGCAGACCTTTTTCGTCGGTTGTACCGCCGCCCAGATCTATGAACTCTTCACGGAATGCGACTTCGTCCAAGCCGAATTGATAACCTTTAAGCGCCGGAAACGGGTTCGGGTCAACCCGAATACGGGCTTCGGCCTCTGCCGCCAGATCGGCGCCGTTCGCTCCATAAAGGAATTGCGCCGAGACTTCCAAAGGCCGGATTTCGTCCGATCGCAGCGGTGCATTATCAATCTTCACATCTACTTTTAATTTTTGCGGTACAAAGTCCTGCACATCAAAACCTATAGCCCCCACCTGTCCCATACCGTCAATCTCAACCACGGCGCGCCACATACCGCGTGGCGCGGATTTCGGGATTGCGAAAGCTTGCAAGACTGTACCTGCATCTAGCCTGTCAAACCTGACTTTGCGGAACTCTTGACCATTTGGTTTTAGGTAGCGAACCTGCCCCACACGACCATCAATGGCTTCTGCTTTGGCCGTGCGTAACATGGCCGTAATATTGGCGGTCTCGCCTGGACGGTATACGCCACGGTCTGTGAAAACATAAGCATCTATATCTTTAGAGACGCTACGCCCCCCAATAGCAAATGCGGATAAATCCAGTGGGGAGCGGTTGAAATCGAGCAAGGCATAATCACCAGCAACACCATATGCCATAAGCATACGCGGGCTTAGGCCGGCTTTGCCCTTGAGGAGTTGCGCATCAAAATGCACGCGTCCTTCTTTGTCGGTTACCCCACGGCCTAGCATTTCATTATTCCGAGCCACTAAGTCCACACGAACATTACGCATAGGTTTTGCCGTAGTGATAGAGCGCACAGTCGCATCAAGACCAGACGGACTTTGATAGGTGGTAAAAGCTAAGTCGGTGGAGATAATCCAGCGCCACGCCCTTGCCGGACGGTAATCTTCATCATCCACCCGCTTACGTACGGCTTCAACAATATATGCGCCGGGTTTTAATGCGCCGATAGCTGCGCCAAGGTCAAAAACTGTAGTCGTTATGGTGTTAGGTGAGCTATCAATGCTGAGCGTGCCCTTCCAGATTTGCTCACGCACGTCGGTGGCAACATTATCATAGGCATAATAATAATCACCCTCAGGGATGGTTTCGCCTGTGTCTGGCCTGCGCCTAGCGATCATGCGATCACCGACCCGAAACACTTCGATTTCCAGTTCTTTGATATTAGTGGTCTCAATGGCCAGTCCTTGCGCACCAATACGCGGCAGGATAACCCCATTGCCAGCAAAGGCGATATGGGCCGGACGGTCACCAAAGCTAATTTCTATGCTTTTATCTTCAGCCAGCACTTTATCACCAGCACTGGGCAGACCGGATAGCATAGTCACGGTATAGTCTTTAGAAAACTTTAGGCCGGAGAGACACAGGCGCTTGCCTATGATTTCCGTGGTTATCTTGGTTTCCGGCTCTACCCTTATATAGTCTGAAATTTTCAGATTGTCCGCCCGGTTCATAGGTAAGCTAAATTGTAAACATGCGCGGGGTGTGGTCTTGGCTTCATCAATTTTCCAGCCAGTATTTAAGAACGGCGCATTATCCACGCGTTTTTTCTTTCGTGTATCTTGCCCATCTTCGCCGCCCTGTGCGTCTTCAATACCTGCGGCATCTTGTACCGTTTGTGTAACTGACGCAGGCGGCGCGATTTCAACCGCTTTCTTTTTGAAGTCCAAGTCACCCAAAAGGGCATAGCCGACCCACCAGGCCAGAATGAACAGGGAAATACCACCAATGATGAGAAGTGACTGACGCTTCATAACTTTTTCCTTTTGTGCTTTAAGAATCAGTTATATCACGAATTGGGCGCCAATGTGCCGATAATGGGGATATTTGCGGGCAAATATTTTACCCTATCTTAACCAAATCCTCTAACGGCGTTTAAAGGCCTTTATCCTATATTTATCTCACAACCGGGAAAACTCGGGGTAAATTGATCTATGGGAAAAGACTATGAAACTTAAAAAACTACTTTTAGCTGGTGGGGCTGCCGCGCTTGTGACGGCATCAACAGCATATGCATCAATCATCGACCGTCCATTCTTCCAAGTACTGGGCGTAGTTGTTGTTTGGGGCGCAGACGGCATTGACGGGACTAACGACGCACCTGTTGTGTCTGACTTTGTGCTTTTAACAAACGCATCTGGCTCTGCTGGTGCAGACCTTATCGCTGCTGATGGCGCAGCCGTACTTACGGGTACGCTTGATGCGATCGTTACCGACGTCAACAATGACGGTACGGTTGCGGCTACTAACCCTGTAACGGGCGGTGCGGATAACGGTACTTTCGTGGATAATGGCACTGCTGGCGTTCTTGACGCTGCTGACACATTGACTGCATTTGGAATTGACGCAAATAGCGACGTTACAAGCGGCATGGTCAATGAGCATAATTCAAGCTTTTATGTAGCTTCTAATGCTGCATTTGACATTTTTGCGCAAAGCTCTGCCTTTGTTGCTACAGGTGATTTCTTAGCAGATGGTGTTCTGGACATGAGCAGTATCACATTTGCTATGGCTCTTAATGTGTCTGGCAATGATGGCCTTGCTTATGGTGCAAATGCACAAACCCCTGGTACGTTCCCCGGAACTGTTACCGATTTAAGTGCTATGGAATTAGCGCCAACTAAAGTGTTTGACGGAACAGTCCGCACTGCGGCTGCACGTGGTAGCTTGGCATCACAATCTGTTCGCTTTGACAGCACTTACACCTTGGACGACGGTACTGGCCTTGGCTACGACCTCTCTATGGGTTCTGGTACTGTGCAAGCAGACGTTACTTACACAATCTACGTACCGTAGTTTAAAAGTTCACGCATAAGGAAGTCCCTGAATGTGGGACAACCTGCATTAAAGCCCCGCCCCCTCGGTGGGGCTTTTTTGCGTTTATTGACAACAGTACAATTAACAAACTCGCAAACAATTATTGTTATACACAAGCCTCAACTTAATAAGGACATGAACAATATGCTTATCCGCCTGAATAAGAAAATGAAAAACTTTATGGTCACATCGGCTTTAATCTGTGCTGGTTCCATTGCCACAATAGGCATGTACGCACCTGTTGCCCATGCTTTTGGCGTCGGTATTCAGCCCTCCACAGTTGAGATGACCATCAAACCCGGAGACCGCCACCGTCAAGTGATTACCATTGGCAATGTCCACAAAACAAAAACCATTAGCCTGACCATGGGCTTGGCCGATTGGACATTAGACAAAAACGGCAAATTATCCCTTAGCCCTCCAGGAGAAAGCGAACGCTCCGCCGCTGAATGGATAAGATTCAGTCCAGCCAGTGTGACACTAAAGCCCGAGACCTCTATGGATGTTATCGTCGAGATTAACGTCCCTTACAAAGTTAAACAAAAAGGTGACCACCGCTTCGCCTTACTGGCAACCACCCTATTACCAGCCTTAGATGAACGCGGGGATACATCCGGTGTGTGGAATAAATACCAATTAGCATCGCTATTCTATCTTACGCTGACACCATCCGAGAGCAAACCTGCAGTTAGTAATGTCATGATTGGCGGCGATAATAAGAATATGATCACCATGACCATTAAAAATGATGGTGATGCCCATGCGCGCCTAAAAGGCACGGCATTCGTCAAAGATAAAGCCGGAGAAACCGTCGCCGAAATGCCAATGTCCGCCGTTGTTCTTGATCAAGGTGTTCGAAATTACGTCATGAAACTCGATGAGGTTGAGGGGGTAAAATCTGGGAATAGCTATACTATTGATTTTAAAATGAATAATTCATTTGCCCCGCAAAATAAGTTCCGCTCAACACCTGTGGATATTCAATCTATCCAATATCACGCACCATAACCATGTTTAGCCGCCGAAAATTCCTCAAATTACTTGCCAGTATTGTGGCGGTTTTCGGTTGGCAAATACCTGCCTATGCAAGTTTCCTAGACAGTGATTTTTGGTGTCGAACTTATGGCTGTGCCGTAGTTCACGACGGGCAAAATTTTGACATTTATGACAATTATATTTTTGCTACGGGAAGCTGCTGTGTAGCGGCTGGGGCGCAAATGATTCCCTATTCCAACAATTTCGGGCAGTTTAACTTGACCGATAGCCTAAGCGAGCATGTTGGGCCAAATGCAAACCAAGGCATGATGATTGGTATCACCCAAGGCGGCAATACAATTAGCCAAGCCCTAAATGATGACGGTGATGGCTATCTTGATGCAGGTGATAGTTTTGGCGGTGTGTTTACCATGGGAACACTGACAGACATTGCGCTTGACGGCCCTGGTAAAGCCTATTCCCATAGTTTCTTCATTACATCTCGCAATACCAGATTCTCTTTACGTGCCTTAGCTTCTATCGCCAATTCGACACAGGATTTCTCTAACACTATTTCACTGAACGACATTAAGATCGAAGCGGGCGTGACCAGGCGCGGCAATGATGCCGGCTTTCGCTATGGCCGCCGCGCTACTAGCAGCAATATCACCACATTTAGCGATGTAAATGACCTTGGTGATTTACAGGCAACATCCACGAAAATGTTCCAATTTGACCGTTTCAGTGGCATAAGGCGCCGAAATGGTGACCTCAATGACCAAACCATACGCCTGGACTTTCTCTACACCATGCCCGACTATGATATGTCTATGGGCGTAGGTTCGCTGAATATCGATATGGTGTTTGACCTTTATAAGGAACCATAATCTAGCTTTACAAATACCCTGTCTCCCGCCTATGTTTCGCCGAATAAAGCAAACAAGAGGATGGGGACAATATGCCAATTGCCAATATATTAGGGGTCATCGTATTTATCGGGATTGCCATATGGTTATCCGAAGCACGGAACAAGATAAATTACAAAAATGCAGGCCGGACATTGGGTTTGCAATTTGCTATTGCGGTGCTGGCACTGGCCATTCCGTTTGGCACGACTATTCTCAACAAAGTTACGGGCGCGATTACCCATGTGATAAAATTCGCAAACGAAGGCATGTATTTTGTGTTTGGTGAGCTGTCCAATTGGGGCACTATGGAGGGGGTCTTGGCACCTGCCGCAGGCCGGCAAGGCGTTGGTACCATTTTGGCTTTCCAGGTCTTCCCAATCATTATTTTTCTGGCAACTTTATTCGCGATTTTGTTTCACCTGCGCATTATGGATTTGGTGATTAAGCTTATCGGCGGCGTGGTACGGTTTGTTACCGGGGCGTCACGGCTCGAATCCACTGTGTCCGCAGCCAGTATTTTTGTCGGCATGGTCGAAGCCCCCTTGGCTATTCTACCTTACCTTAAAAAAATGACGCGTTCTCAGTTATTTACGGTCATGTCTTGCGGTATGGCCTCTATTGCTGGCACCGTATTGGTGGTCTATATGTCCCTTGGGGTCGATGGGAAGTTGTTGATTGTCGCCTCATTTATGGCGGCACCCGGCGGGCTGTTGATGGGTAAATTATTGGTTCCGGAAACCGAAGAACCTTTCGATATTGCCAGTTTTAAAGAAACAAAGGAAGACCCCAACAAAGCTACCAACCTCATCGAAGCCGCAACGACGGGCGCTCTTACAGGGTTGACGATTATGCTCAATGTTATTGCGGTCATCATCGCTTTCGTAGCGGTCATCGCTTTGGTTAATGGTATTTTTGGTGGTATTGGTGGCTGGTTTGGCTATCCGGAATTTTCCTTATCCACCGTATTTGGTTATATTTTTGCCCCCATTGCCTGGCTGATTGGTGTGCCTGCAAATGAAGTTCTGGCCGCCGGGCCGTTTTTGGGCGAAAAACTGGTTGCCAATGAATTTCTCGCCTATTTAAACTTCACCAAAGATATGGCCAATTTCTCCCTGCAAGGCCAAGTCGCCATTACGGTCGCCCTTTGTGGGTTCGCAAATTTCGTCGGTGTTGGCATTTTGATGGCGGGGCTTGGCGCGGTTCTTCCAGAGCGTAAACAAGAGATATCTAAATTGGGCATAAAATCCTTGCTGGCAGGCTCCCTATCCAATTTCACCAGCGCGGCCTTAGTTGGCATAGCCTTGTGGATAGCCGCCCTTATGGGCATGACCCCGCTGGGGTGAGTACGCTAACGAGCCGCCAAGGCTTTCCTCGCAAGTTCATCTACTAGTGGACGATGTTGTTTAATCTCGTCCGCTGTTAAGCCGTTAAGCTCATGGGGCA
>JALSHM010000415.1 GCA_026982235.1 Robiginitomaculum sp.
GAGCCTGGACATGGCCTTCTTGCCCATCTGGGAGAACCACAAAATCGCCTATTTTTATACTGCGGTCGAGCAGTAAAATCATGCCTGAGATAAAATTGGCGGCGATTTGTTGTAGGCCAAAACCCAAGCCCAAACCAATAGCCCCACCCAGAACGACAAGTGCGCCTAGGTCAATGCCGGCAATATTCATCAGCAGAATAAATAGAATAGCAAATAAAACCATTTCAAATATTTTGGAAAACACTTCGCGCGTGCCCGCATCAATGCTTTCTTGCTTCTGGATGACCTCTTTGCCCTTGCTGTTAGAAATGCGGCCAATCCAAAACAGGATGGAACCAAAGATGAGAATATTAGCCACAGTCCAAGCCGGGATGGAGATATTGCCCAGCTCTAATTTTACATCGTCTTGCATGAAAGTTTGAAATTCATCAAACCAGCCGAAGACTTTCAGAACGGCAACAGGGATAGCAATCCAAATCACCAGTTTTTGAATCAAAGGGTGCTGGATAAACCGCTTAATCGCCGTATAAAGCAAAAACACGACGGCTAAACCTTGGGCGATTTTTACCAGCCAGTCCTGACCAAGAAACGGAATGTTTTGCAAGGCAGGAGATGCGGCCGCATAGAGCGCGATGAGAACGGCGGGAAATACAAGATCACGAAGTTGCCACGCGATTTTTTTGACCCGGAGTAATTTGCCGTCTACGGGTTCTTCGCGGAAAAAATCGACCCGCTTGACCAATTGTTTGGTGATATAGCGCGCCAAAAAATAGCCAAGCACAACCACGCCGACCATAACCAAAAAAGCCGGACTGGTCAGCCAATCCCAAATCTGATGACCGACTTTGGCGGCGATGTCTTTGGCGCTATCCAGTAAGCTGGAAAAAGAAAACCCATCCGTATCGGTGGCCGGTGTTGTATCTATGGGTTCAGGTGTAGTTTCGGGCATAGCATTTTGCGGCACCGCATTTTCTACGTTTTTAGGCGTAGGATTATTTGGTGGCGGTGCATCAGCCGTCTGCGGTTTAGCATTTGCTGCGGATTCTGTCTCTGAATTTGTTTGCGCGCCAGAACTCATGTCTGTTTGCGGCTCTGTCTGTGGTGTATCTTCGGTTTTTTGCTGTGCCATATTTCCCCTGCTTTCGGTAAAATAATTAAAGCTAAGTCTAGCTTTTGTAAACACTTTTACGCTATGGGGTTTTTGAACAAGAAGGAATAATCATGGCATCAAATCCAAAGAAAGTCGTCCTTGCCTATTCAGGTGGTTTGGACACGTCGATAATCTTGAAATGGTTACAAGAAGAGAAGGGCTGTGAGGTTGTCACCTTTACGGCTGACCTTGGCCAAGGCGAAGAGCTGGAGCCGGCGCGGCGCAAGGCGGAGGCCGCCGGGGTAAAGGAAATCTTTATTGACGATCTGCGCGAGGAATTTGTCCGCGATTTTGTCTTCCCGATGTTTCGCGCCAATGCGCTTTATGAAGGGCTGTACTTGCTCGGCACGTCTATTGCCCGCCCGCTCATTTCCAAGCGCCAAATTGAAATTGCCA
>JALSHM010000416.1 GCA_026982235.1 Robiginitomaculum sp.
GAAGGCCAAATCAGTCGCTTCGGTAAATGTCAGACCCGAGCCTGTTGATGTGAAAATGACCGTGCCCGTTTCTGGGCCTGGCCCGTCTATATCCCCGTTATAAAATACGGCATCCGATGGAATTTTGTCAGTGATATACATGCTATCTATATCAACGGATTTACTACCGGAATTGGTGGCGTTTATTGTATATATTACGTCTGAGCCAGGTATCGCATAGGGTGATGCGCTCTCGCTGGACATTGCGACAGATTTTGATGCAGAAAGATTAGTGACTTGGTTGTCCTTGAATACCCAATAGGAAACTTGTTCCGTGGTATGGGTACGACTTGTATCGCCTGCGACAACTTCCTCGTCTATGGCCAGCCTGATTTGATTTGCCGGCAATGGATCGGCTCCATAAAGTACAGCCCATCCGCCTTGGCCACCGTCCTCAGCATTTTGTGACACAATGCCAATATCGTAATTATCGCCAACAGAATAGTTATAAGACGGAGCATTGCCAACACCGCGTATTGTATCCGCACCGCGTGCCAATGCGAAAACCACATCGTTAACTGTTCCACTACCGGTCTCGGCAACAATATAGCCAATTGTTTCGCTGGCGCGGGTGGAATTGATTTGTCCAATATGTTTACCTACACATATGCGACTATTGCCAACAAAAGGTGGATTGCCACGATTGACACAATTATTTGTCCAAAACACGCTAGCGCGGACATCATTGAAACTCATGACTTGCCCCAGTACGACGGGCGCGGCGTAGGATTGGGTTAGGCTGCCGGTGACCTCTTCATTGTTCACAAGATTCCAACCGCTTGGCACGGAAAGGCCGGAGGTTCTGTCTGATAATACGGTGCGCGCCTCGAATTTTAGCCCACCGCTATTATAGGCTCCCTCGTCGGCTATGATACAGTGTACGTCTGAAGGGGTTACGACGCTTGAATTTTCAAATTGCTGGATACGCACTTGAAAGCTTGTGGACGTGACATTGCGCACGCGGGTAGTAACGGTGGGGTCGCTAGAACTTGGCAGGTTATAACTGCACACCACTACGGGGCTGGTATAGGTGTTCTCAAGGTAAACCGTCGTCCAGCCCGCCCCCACATTGGGCACTAATTTGGTCTCCAAATCTAAGGTCAAAACCTGTGCATTTGCCGTCAGTCCGTATAGAAGCGCACCGCAATATAATCCCAAGAGCTTGAGACATGTTATTTTATTTACCTTCCACATAAGGTTTGATAACAAAACTGTATAAATAAAGTCTGTATAAATATAGTTAATGCATCTTTAGGTAGATTTTGTTAGAGGCCATGGTCTTTTAAGAAATTTGCGATTTCTTTAAGGGCGTCATTTGCTTCGGGCAGTATATTGTCGAAAATTTGCCAGACATGGGGCATGTGCGACCAGGTTTGAAGTTTTACCTCCGACCCAGCTGCTTTTGCTTTAACCGTATAGCGTTTTGCATCATCATAGAGGATTTCAGCACTACTGGCCTGGATAAGCGTTGGGGGAAGGTCAGCGAGATTTCCAAAAATAGGGGAGATGCTTGGGTGGGAGGGGGAGACGCCGAGCTGTTTTAAACTACCCCACAATAGCAGACTTTGGGGGATGTTCACCAAGTTTTTGACCATAGGGCGCAGCATATGGTCGGTGCTGATATTATCTCGTATGCTGGCGGCGGAATATGTGCTGTCTGTTGATGGCGATAAAGCGACGACTGCATCTGCGGGGCGCAAGCCTTCATTGCGTGTCCATTGTATGGTCGATAAAGTGAGGTTGCCGCCTGCGCTATCGCCCGCAATGGCCAGTTTTTTGACGCTAAACGATCCATCTGGCCCATTCTCTAAAATCCATTTATAGGCCGTGCGGCAATCTTTGACACTGGCCATGCGCTTATGCTCTGGCATCAAGCGGTAATTTATGGCGCAGACACTGGCACCAGTTAACTCGGCCAATTTACTGGTCAAGGGGCGATGGGATATGCACGACCCAACCGTAAAAGCGCCGCCGTGAATATAGAGAATACGTTTGTCAGGATTGGATTTTGGAGCTGTCACCCATTCGCCGCCAATGTCTCCCCATCCTGAGGGAATGGTGAGCGGTGTAAATTTAACACCCGGAAAGTTGCGTGCTAGCCCACCTCGTTCAAATCGTTCGCGCTTGGCGATAATTGGCTCGCCACCCGAATGTCCCTTGGCGGGCTTTTCGAAGTTTTCATACAGATATTCGTTCATTTTCTTCAGGCTGTCCGTGTCCGGGTTGCATTCAAATGTGACGGGGAAATCTTCATCATATTTGGATAGGTTTTCGCCCTTTAAAAACCTAGTGGCACCGTAAAGGGCGGCAATCGGCGCAATGATGGGTAAAAGATAGAGCATGAGTTTCCCTTATTTTGCGGACTTTAGGTATAGTCTATAGGTACAGTATAAATAGCCGTCAATCTCAACTTCATTCGCACTTGAACAGTGCTACTTTGTTTGCGATACAGAGTGTTTATTTATGAGGGAATCTATGAGCATTGTTGGTATTGATTTGGGGACGACAAATTCTCTGATTTCTGTTTTTACCGATGACGGCCCGGAACTCATCCCTAACGCGCTTGGTGATTTTTTAACACCGTCTGCTGTTGGTTTGTCCGATAATGGAGAAGTGTTGGTTGGGCAGGCGGCTAAGAACAGACTGGTTACACACCCGCAGCTAACACAGTCTCGGTTCAAACGTTATATGGGTACGAATTGGGGGCAGAAGCTTGGGCGAAAACATTACCGCGCCGAAGACTTGTCTGCACTGGTTCTCGCTAGCCTCAAGGCCGATGCTGAAGCCCATTTGGGCGCACCTGTTGAGCGGGCGATAATATCTGTGCCTGCTTATTTCAATGATGTTCAGCGTAAGGCCACTCTTGCTGCCGGACAAATTGCTGGACTAAAAGTAGAGCGCCTCATCAACGAACCCACGGCTGCGGCGCTGGCATATGGTCTTAATGATAAAGAGGGAGAAAGTACATTTTTGGTCATTGACCTAGGCGGGGGCACATTTGATGTCTCTATCCTGGAAATGTTTGACGGGGTTATGGAAGTGCGGGCATCTGCGGGCGATGCGTTTCTAGGCGGAGAGGATTTCACTGATGTCGTCACCAAACATTTTGCAGAGAAATTAGATGTGAATTTGGATAAAATGTCCGTCAAGAAAGCTGCAATGCTCCGCGATCTAGCCGATCAAGCCAAAGCGAAACTCTCTAGCGAGCATGAAGTCTCGTTTAAATTTATTGATGATAAATCCAATGAACAAACCCTTAGCCTTACCCGAAACAAATTTGAAGAACTCACGGAGGGCTTACTGAAAAAACTCCGCCATCCCATACAACGTGCGGTCATGGATGCTGGGCTACGGGCGGAAAATATCGACCAAGTCGTGCTGGTCGGCGGGGCAACGCGTATGCCTGTTGTGCGGTCTTTGATAGCCCGCATGTTCAAAACTTTTCCCGTTCACAATATAAATCCGGATCATGTTATTGTTATGGGCGCTGCTGTGCAGGCTGGACTAGTCAGCCGCCACAGCGCGCTGGACGATATTGTCATGACCGATGTTTGCCCGTTTACGCTGGGGACAGAAATGAGCATTGAGATAGGGCGCGATCAATATGAAAGTGGGCATTTTCAGCCGGTTATTGAGCGCAATACCGTTATCCCGGTATCGCGGTCAGTCAGAAACTCAACCGTTCATAAAGGCCAAACCCAGCTCAATTTACTGATTTATCAAGGTGAAGCCCCACGTGTTTCAAGTAATGTCTTTTTGGGGCAGGTAAATGTACCGATTCCAAAAAATACAAAAGAACACGAAGTCGTTGATATACGGTTCACCTATGATGTGTCTGGGGTTTTGGAAGTATTGGTTAAGGTATTGTCGACCGATAAAGTCAGTCGTCTCGTGATTGAAGGTAATCCAGGCGCCTTGAGTAAAACTGAAATCGATGCACGGTTCAAAGAGCTGGACAAGCTTAAAGTCCACCCCCGCGACGAGGTGGTGAATGTTGCCTTTATGGCAAGGCTCGCCAAAGCATATGAAAATCATCTTGGCGAAATGCGTCAAGAAATCCAACATATGATAACCGTGTTTGAAGCTGTCCTAGCCCGGCAAAACAAACACGAAATCAGCGAAGTCCGCGAAGAAATAGAGCCGCATTTAAAAGCGTTTGAAGACCGTAATATCTTCTAATGGCAACCTGGTGGGATATGTTGGAAGTGGCGCGAGATGTGGATTTACGTGCCGTGAAACGCGCCTATGCCGCCAAGCTAAAATCTATCCGCCAAGACGAAGACCCAAAGGGGTTTATGGCATTGCGGGCGGCTTATGATGAGGCGCGGGAGCATATTCGTTACCGGGAAATGGAAACTGAGGATACGGTAGTGAGGCAAGAGCCGTTTGAACGCGACACAGACACTAGCCATGATAGCACAAGTATCCAAGACAACATTGCTGATTCTGAATGGAAAATGCAGGGGCAAGATGAACTAATTATAGCGGACATGGTATATACGCCCACGATTGTTGAGCAATTGATGAATGAGGTACATGCTCTCATTAGATCTCCTTGGGGCGCTGGGCGCGTGGATAGCTGGGCTGCAATTTTGGATGATGAGCGGCTTGACGATATTGATGCCTATTCAGATTTCGAGAATGCTTTTTTGAATTACATGCTGAATATTCACGGGTTTTTTGACGAGGATACTAATGTTGAATCCAAGCTGAATTTAGCCGTAGCCCATTTGATTTTTGAACGGTTTGGCTGGCAGAGCAACCGTAATTCCGTACATTTCAATCCGGTAGTTTATGACTGGCTCGCTGATAAATTTTTCCAGCAGAATGAGGATACCCCCCACGGAGATTTGGATGAAATAGATGGTGAAACAGACTCTGGCGCTAACGCTAAAAACTCTAGCCATAGCCAGTTCAATCAAAGAGGTCAGAAGAAAAAACCGAACCCGAAAACTGAAAAATTCTTTAAATGGTTTGACGGCAATGGCGTATTCTATCTGTTCCTTACGATGATAGCACTCATGGTGCTTTATTATACTTTTGGTTCTAATAGTTAATAAAAATGGGGGTAGATTTACATTGCGCAAAACGTTTGCGCGATGCCCACTACATGCCCGTCTTGGCCGTACAAGGTCAATCCGGATTATGGCGTATAAACCGTATAGGTCACCGTCGCCCCGAGCGCACCAGCACCCATGGATAAGTCGTAATTATCTGTGGCAGTTCCTGCACCGATTAGATTATAAATCGACCGGAAGCTAACTGCGTGGTCGAGCAAAGAACCGCGACTAGCCGCCGTGCGCCTGCCGCCGTCAAAGACTTTGGTCGGGCCTGCGCTCATCAGGCTCAGGCGGTTAATGCTGGCAATAATACCGCTACCACCATTTGACGGGTTTTGGGCGCTCGCGCCGTGGCGCCCGGCAACCGTGACACGAAGACGTAAACGGTAACGGATATTGCTATAATCATAAGCGCTGAAATCCCCTGTAGCAACGAGATTGCTAGCTTGGGCATAGATGTCAAAGGCTGCATTGCTTGCTACTAGAAACTGCGAGGAGCGCCTGCCTGTAACTAAATCTATATCGGTGGTGTCGTCTAGTCCGAACGCAGTGTAAGAATCATTGGCATCAAGGGTTTGATGTGGCCCAACCGAAGTAAACACGCCGCCATAAACAGGATTGATAATGTCATATTCATAGCCACTGTCTGCGCCGTTTGAAATAGCGTGGAATTGACCTGTATTATAATTAGTCGCTACGCCGTCTACGCCTATAATATCATTGGCCGATGTACCAGACACGCTGGTCAACAGGTTAAAATCAACGGCGTAGAGAGCGGTTCCGCCGTTTTCGCTAAAATCATCCCCACCCATGACGACGACAATAGATTGCGTACGAAAAAAAGGCCTGTCGAGTGTGTCTGCCTGTGCGATAGCGCTGAAGCCGCATGAAAGAAACATGCCCCCCAAAATAGCTTTAAGTATCCGATTGTTTTTTATTATCATTATACCGCCCTAATCCCAGCCGTGACTATATAGTAATAGATTAAAAACCTAACCAACAAACAAAGTTAACAAACCAAGTAGAGACGAGGTTAAGGGCGGCCTAGGAATAGCTTGGGTATATATTGTTTTCGCTACATGATGAAATGGCTGGTATATTGCCGGGGAGTGGGATTTTTACACAATCTTGACTGTGGTTTTGTGATTCATATGAGGTATAAGCGCTAACATAGTGGTCATAGCTATAGCAATGCACCCTTGTGTTGGCGTGAAGCCGTCTCGGGCTATATGCAAAAATATTGCGCTACCTAAGCCAGGTTTAGGCGGGTCATCATTGTGGCTTAGGACTATAATAATATCGTAGACAGAACTTTCGCGCCATAGTTTTTCGGTGCTATCCGGATAGGGTAGTCGGACGGGGCGGTTATAGGCTGGGTCTTCTGGGGCGTCGCACCAACCATCATCACGGCGAATAGGCCAGAATAGCAATTTTGTTTCGGGCAATGACACGCGGTCATTGCGGTGTAGACCATAGCGTATTGTGTACTTGCCAAGCGGAGTTTTTCCATCACCTTCACGGCCTTCTGATTGTGCTACAACACCGTTTTTTCCAATAGCACAGGGGAAACATAGAGCGCCCACCTGTAATATTTTCTGCTCCGTATCGACAATTATTTTCATAATATAGTCTCGTTGTTCACACCCACCCACGATTATGTGATATGGTGATAGCTAATTGGCATTAGATTCGCCTGTAATGCAAGCTATAAAGTCCACCATATAAGGAGGCGCATACGCATGAGTGTTAAAAAACGTATATTACTGGTCGATGATGATGATGATCTGCGTGTCGAATTGGTCGAGCAGTTCAATTTGTATGATGAATTTGAAATCGACGATGTGGCGACTGCGGGCGCAGCGATAGCGGCAAGTAAGAACAAAGATTTTGATCTGATTTTGCTGGATGTGGATTTACCGGACATGTTGGGCACTGAAGCCTGTCAATTGATGCGCAAATCTGGTGTGGCAGCACCTATTGTGATGTTGACGGGAAATGACGGCGATATGAACGAGATTTTAGGCTTGAACTCCGGCGCTAATGACTATGTCACCAAGCCGTTTCGTTTTGCCGTTCTTTTGGCGCGTTTGCGGGCGCATTTGCGTTCGTTTGAACAAAGCGAAGACGCTGTATTTCAAATTGGCCCCTATGCGTTCAAGCCTGCCTTCAAAAAAATGGAGCAAGAGGGGGCACGCGAAATTCGTTTGACCGAAAAAGAAACCAATATCCTTAAATATTTATACCGTGCTGGCGGCAAACCCGTAGCGCGTGAAGAATTGTTGCACGAGGTTTGGGGCTATAATTCCGGCGTCACCACCCACACATTAGAAACCCATGTCTACCGTCTGCGCCAAAAAATTGAGCCAGAAAAAGGCAATGCGACGCTCTTGCTGACTGAGCCGGGTGGTTACCGTTTACATTTGGGGTGAGAATTTCCCCCTACTTCCCCGCCAGAACCCGCGCCCTTGCTCGCGATAAAACCGCCGCGTCAACATTCTCTTCCAAGCGTTTTTTAAGTTCTGCGCGGGATTGGTCATATTCCGCGATAGTGTTAGGTGATGACTTTTCAGCCTGTAAGAGCCAATAATAAGCTTCTTCATAAGATTGTTTGACACCTTCGCCTTTGGCGAGTGTGAATGCATAGAGGAATTGCCCTTCAGGGTCGCCATTTTCGGCGGATTTTTTGAACCATTGAGCGGCTTCAATCTCGGAACGTTCTATGCCATTCCCTTGGTACACCACCAAGCCAAAGTCAGCCTGTGCTGCGGGCAATCCGGCGATTGCGGCCTGTTGTAATAATTTTGCGGCCTTGTGGGCGTCTGGCTTAATATCATAGTTTTCGGCATACATGATTGCAGCTATATATGCGGCTTCCATATCGCCATTGTCTGCCGCTTTCTCGTACCAGCTCAGCGCTTGCTTTGGCTCACTCTCAAAATAGAAATCTCCAAGTTTGCGCTCAGCATTGGCATCGCCGTAATTACTGGCCTTAATCAGCCAATTAAGGGCAGATGTGCGATCCGGCGCCGTGCCTTTGCCTTTAAGATAAATCTCGGTCAGAGCCACCATGGCGTCGGTGCGCCCTTTATTTGCGGCGCGGCTTAACCATGTTACGGCATCAGAAGGGGATAAGCCACCGTGCGAACCTAATGCCAATTCACTAAGTGCCACCATTGCATCCGTATTGCCACTACCCGCAGCTTTCTTATACCAGTCCACAGCCTCGTTTTTTTGCGCAGGTCCAGCTAGGCCATTCATCAAAATATGACCGACCATTAACTGGGCATCCACATCACCGCCTAGGGCGGCAAATTTAGCTTGGGATAAGGCATTTGCATAATCACCTGTTTCAAATGCCGCGAGCGCCGTAGCGTATCCGGACATGGGAGTCTCGTTGGCCAGAGTAGTTAGAGGGGTTGTGGCCGTGTATGCTGCGCACACAATGCCGACAGCAATTTTACGGCCTGCACGGCTCCATGTTTGTAATTCCAGACGCCAGCAGATAGTGCGATAAAGTCCGCGCCTGCCGCGATTACGGTTTGGGCATTGTCCAATGTTATGCCGCCTATGGCCACACTCGGGATTTCCATTGTTTCGTGCCACCATGTCAGAAGCTCCAAATCTGCGGGACTTGCATCCGGTTTTGTCGTGCTTTCAAAAAATGATCCAAAGGCAATATAATGGGCACCATCTGAACCTGCCTTGAACGCTAAATCTTTTGAATTATGACAGGTTACACCAATGATGGAACCAGGTTTTAGCAGTTCTTGCGCAGATTTAATATTCATAATTTCGCGCAAATCAGATTGGCCTAAATGAACGCCGTCCGCGCCGATTTCAGCCGCAATATGCGGGTCATCATTGATAATCAGTGCCGTATTATAGGCTTGGGTGATGGGGCGTAGTGCGCGGCCAGTTTCAACAATTTGTTCGTGTGCGGTGTTCTTTAAGCGCAGTTGTAAACAGCCCACAGGCGCTGCCGCCAAAACTTGTTCTAACAATTCGCTAAAAGCGGTCAAGTTGTCGATCTGCGGCGGGGTAATCAGATATATTTGACTGCTATCATTTGGGTGTGGTTTTTTGCTCATGAGCGCCTTATAGAGGTTTTATGAAAAACCAAAAGAAAATTTGGCATAAAGGTGGTTGCCATTGTGGTGCAGTGAAATTCGAAGTCCGCACATATACAGATGTCACGCTCACCAAATGTAATTGCTCTATTTGTGAGATGACGGGGTTCTTACATTTGATTGTTAAGGCCAAAGACTTTCGCCTTATTTTTGGCGCAGATAACATCACCACTTACACATTTAACACCCATGCGGCTAAGCACACATTTTGCAAGACCTGTGGCGTTAAACCGTTTTATACGCCGCGTTCACACCCGGACGGTTATAGTGTGAATTTCAGATGCGTTGATAAAGCGGGCTTTGAGACTGTGACATCAGAAGATTTCGACGGCAAAAACTGGGTGAGTAATATCGCCAGCTTGCGCAGTAAATAAATGCCTTATTGTCGCAGGGCAAAATTATTTATTTACTTGCGCAAATACGAAATTATATTTGCATTATGAATAACTTTGATATTTAGGAGGTCAGTATGACGGCACAAAGACTAACAATGACATTTGCTGGATTGTTTATTTTACTCAGCTTAGTGCTTGGCCATGTAATGGGGCAAATAAATCTGGCAAAAATGAGCTGGCTCTGGTTTACCGTTTTCGTAGGGCTGAATTTAACACAATCAGGTTTAACAGGCTTCTGTCCTTTAACTAAAATCCTCAAAGCATTGGGCGCTAAATAACTATATGCAAGACAACCCGAATGTTGCGGCAAAACTCGGTGCTTATAGTCCTGTACTCGGTCAACGATTACGTGCGCTAAGGTCGTTCATTATAGATATAGCGGAAACCTCAAAAGAGATTGGGCAATTTGAAGAAAGTTTGAAATGGGGGCAGATTAGCTTTGCTACGCGTAACCCTAAAACCGGTGCGCCTATTCGCATTGATGGTGATTCTGAGGTCGGTACTTATTCCATTTATGTTCCGTGTTCTACCAGTATTATTGAAGACTTTCGTAACATTCATCCTGATATGTTTCTTTATCACGGCAACCGCGAAATTCGGTTGGACTTAACAAAACCATTGCCTGAGGCGGCGCTCACTATATTTATAAAATCGGCCTTGTGTTTTTATATTTAGCCACCGTCTTGCATATGGATAACCGGGGCGAAACCACCGCCCCTGGTGCGGAAATTTGTGGTTTGGCCTTGATAGACACGGGCAGCCATAGCAAAGCTTTCGCCCGCATAAGTGTATATGCGTAGATCGAATTTAAGTTTCACAGTGCCGTCCTTTAAGTTCACTAAGCGCACAGGTGCGGGGACAAATTCTTGTGCTACATGGGTACCACCCGAGATTTGCGCCCAAACTTTTTTCGTGATTTTACTGCCTCGGTAAGCCGCCTTGGAGCCATAACCGTCTTTGGGTTTGAAGAAGTATTTTTTGCGTTCCGCCCAAAGAACATCGGCATTTTCTGGTGTTAAATTATAGGTTCTTGGTACACCTTTTAACGCCTGTATGTGTGTTTTTTGCAGCCCCCATTCGGCCAATTTGGCAGTATTTCCAAACAAGATAAGATTGCGTTTGTCCGCATAGAGGGCGTGGTGTTCGGGAGACGGGGACAGGACGACACGACCTCCTTCATGGGCACGGCGGATGATGGAGTTTTCACTGAGATCGAAATCCGTCAAACGATTGTAGA
>JALSHM010000417.1 GCA_026982235.1 Robiginitomaculum sp.
TCCATAGTAAATATTTCCATGACTGCACTATGCGCGGGGGAAGGAAACCGTGGATACGTTTTTGAACCTTTTTTAAAAGAATGAATAAATACAATCTTATAATCTAATAATTTCACCTAAAATCCCGTGGATATACCCCTATATCACGGTCTAAATGTGACGATTTGCAAGCCCATTTTCTTGGCGAACCATGTAATCGTGCGCAAAAGTCTGCATGTCAAACAGCCTTTGGCACCCCATTTTTATGTAATTTAATTGACGTAGTTAACTTATGTTAAAGGATTTTAAGGGATTTTGTTTGTTAAGTATTTGCAAACCATAATGCCCAACCAACAAATTGCTAAAAATAGGCACCCACATGAGTATCAATATTTCTATTCCTAAATCTCCAGAGCTTAAACCTCGTATAGTCGTCATCGGCGTTGGCGGGGCGGGCGGTAACGCCGTTAATAATATGATAGACAGCGGCCTTGAAGGGGTCGAGTTTCTTGTCGCTAATACAGATGCGCAGGCATTGGCCTTATCCAAGGCTGAACGCCGTATCCAAATGGGCGGAGCAATTACCCAAGGCCTCGGCGCTGGTATGCGCCCAGAAGTTGGGGAAGAAGCTGCGGAAAGCTCTTTGCAAGAAATTATGGAGCACTTGGAAGGCACACATATGTTATTCGTTGCCGCTGGCATGGGCGGTGGTACGGGGACAGGCGCTGCACCCGTTATTGCCCGCGCCGCACGTGACCGGGGTATTCTGACTGTAGCGATTGTCACCAAGCCGTTCCAATTTGAAGGCTCGCGCCGTATGACTTTGGCCGAAGCTGGTATTGAGACTCTTTATAATAGCGTTGATACGCTGATTGTTATCCCGAATCAGAATTTATTCCGTGTCGCCACTGAAAGCACGACCATGGCCGATGCTTTTGCTATGGCTGATGAGGTTTTGAACTCCGGTGTGCGCGGTGTTACCGATTTGATGGTGGTGCCCGGCTTGATAAATCTCGATTTTGCCGATGTGCGCACGGTTATGGACGAAATGGGCAAGGCCATGATGGGTACGGGTGAGGCCACGGGTGAACGCCGGGCTATCGAAGCCGCAGAAAGCGCCATTGCCAATCCATTGCTGGATGATGTGTCGCTTAAAGGGGCTAAAGGCGTGCTTATCAATATTACGGGCGGTTCTGATTTGACACTATATGAAGTCGATGAGGCGGCCAGTTTAATCCGTGGTCAGGTAGATCCGGATGCGAATATCATTGTCGGGTCTGCACTCGACAAAGACTTGGACGGAATTGTCCGGATTTCAGTTGTTGCAACAGGTGTTGATAATAGTGAAATGTATACGCCTTTGGTTGCGGTGGAAAAGCCAGAAGAGGCGCAAGTGGAAACAGTGCGCGCATCAGATTTTGAAACTGAAGAAGAAAAAGAAGATATTGATTTTGAGGAGGCGGAACTTGCCAGTGAGGAAGCTGTTGTTGAGACGGTTTCGCGTCCAGTAGAGCCAGAGCCATTTACCTATACACG
>JALSHM010000418.1 GCA_026982235.1 Robiginitomaculum sp.
GGGCAGCCTAGCTCTGTTTAGGTTTCGGTTGTAATAGACCGGAAAAAGGATTCGATATGTCTGCTTCTGACGCCGCAGTATTTGCTGCTATTGACCAAGAATTGGCGCGCCAACGCGATCAGATTGAGCTGATTGCCTCAGAGAATATAGTCTCGGAAGCCGTATTGCGGGCGCAAGGTTCTGTACTGACCAATAAATATGCCGAAGGCTATGCTGGGCGGCGCTATTATGGCGGTTGCGAGCATGTTGATACTGTCGAGGATTTGGCCGTAGAACGTGCCAAACAAATGTTTGATTGCGGCTATGTCAATGTGCAGCCTCATTCCGGTAGTCAAGCCAACCAGTCCGTATTATTGGCTCTGCTCCAGCCGGGTGATACAATATTGGGCATGGATTTGGCATCTGGTGGGCATTTAACCCACGGGGCACGGCCAAATTTATCCGGTAAATGGTTTAATGCCGTGACTTATGGTGTGCGTGAAGATGACTGCTTGATTGATTATGACGCAGTTGAAGCACTAGCGCTTGAGCATAAACCAAAAATGATTATTGCGGGTGGTTCCGCCTATTCAAGGGTCATAGACTTTGCACGGTTCAGAGAGATTGCAGATAAAGTCGGGGCGTATTTGCATGTGGATATGGCACATTTTGCAGGTTTGGTGGCGGGCGGTGTGCATCCAAATCCATTGCCCCACGCCCATGTGGTGACGACGACCACCCACAAAACTTTGCGCGGCCCTCGCGGCGGTATGGTGCTGACGAACGACGAAACCATTGCCAAAAAAATTAACTCGGCAGTTTTCCCGGGCTTGCAAGGTGGGCCTTTGATGCATGTTATTGCGGCCAAGGCGATTGCGTTCGGTGAAGCGCTAACCCCTGAATTTAAAACCTATAGCAAAAACGTTGTCCGGAATTGTCAAGTCATGGCGGATACACTGGTAAATGCGGGCTACGCCGTGGTGAGTGGTGGGACAGACACCCATTTGGCGTTGATAGATTTGCGCCCCAAGGGCGTGAAGGGCAAATATGCTGAACATGCTTTGGAGCGTGCCAATATTACCTGTAACAAGAACGGCATTCCGTTTGATACCGAAAAATTCACAATTACGTCCGGCATTCGGATCGGCTCACCAGCAGGAACATCGCGCGGATTTGGTGTTACTGAGTTTAAGCTTATCGGTGAATTGATGGCAGAAGTTTTGGATGCTCTAGGCAGTAGCCGCAAGGGCGACGCAGCGGTTGAGGCATCCGTACGCGCACGGGTGGCCGAACTTACCAAAGCCTTTCCGCTTTATCCGAACTTATAGGTGATTTATGCGGTGCCCGTTTTGCTCTAGTGAAGATAGTCAAGTCAAAGATAGCCGCCATACGGAAGACAGTAATGCTATTCGTAGGCGCAGGCTATGCAATGGTTGCGGCGCCCGCTTTACGACATTTGAGCGGGTACAATTACGCGAGCTAACTGTCATCAAGAAAAGTGGTCGCCGTGCGCCATTTGAGCGTGATAAAC
>JALSHM010000419.1 GCA_026982235.1 Robiginitomaculum sp.
GGCAGGGGGGGGAGGTGGAGGGGCAATGGTTGCGGGGGGAGGGGTGCTTCCACCACCGCCGCACGCTGTTAGAGCGATGAGAGAAGCCGTGGCTAATGCCAAGCCGTAAAATTTGTTAGATGAAAACCCCATAATGGACTCCGTAGTTAAAATGTTAGCCCCAATTACCGCGCACCCATTATTTACAACTTAACCAAAAAAAAGTCCAGTAAAGTTCGCAGATTATCGCAAGATAATCCCCAAGTTACCTCCAGGCCAGAATATCTTTCAGTGCTCGTTCTGCAAGCTTGCGTTTTCTGAAGCGGGTTTTGAATTTGCCCCGTAGGCGTTTGCCATCTTCGTCTTTATAGGTTAGCTCGATGGGGGGAAACAGGCCGAAATTTATATTCATGGGTTGAAACTTGGCTTTCGGGCCGCTCATAAATCCGCCCGTTACATGTGCGACCAATGCGCCGAGTGCCGTGGTCAGGGGCGGGGCGGGGACGGTATTGCCCTGTGCTTGGGCGGCGGCCATACGTCCGGTGATAAGACCAAGCGCAGCGCTCTCCACATAGCCCTCAACCCCCATTATCTGCCCTGCAAAGCGCAAATTTGGCCGGGTTTTCATTTGCAGTTGTGCGTTTAAGAGCTTGGGCGCATTGATAAATGTGTTGCGATGAATGCCGCCCAGCCGTGCGAATACGGCCTTTTCCAGTCCAGGTATGGTGCGAAACACTTGCGTTTGCGCCGCATATTTCATCTTGGTCTGGAAACCGACCATATTGTACAGCGTCCCCAGAGCATTGTCCTGCCTAAGCTGGACTATGGCATGGGATTTTACATGTGGGTTATGGGGATTGGTCAGGCCAACCGGCTTCATAGGCCCCCAGCGCAATGTCTCCGCCCCGCGCGCCGCCATGACTTCGATGGGCAGGCAGGCGTCAAAATAGGGGGTGTTTTTTTCAAAATCTTTAAACTCGGTCTGGTCACTGTCTATCAGTGCTTGGATAAATGTTTCGTATTGCTGTTTGTTAAGCGGGCAATTGATATAGTCCGCCCCGTCCCCGCCCGGCCCTTTTTTATCATAACGCGATTGCATCCAGGCAATGTCAAAATCTATACTGTCTTTGTAAATAATCGGGGCGATGGCATCAAAGAAAGCGAGACTGTCTTCGCCGCTGGCCTCTAATATAGCCCCTGCGAGGGCAGGGCTGGTGAGGGGGCCTGTGGCTATGATGACATTGTCCCAATCGGCAGGCGGGAGGCCTTTAATCTCACCGTATTCTAGGCTTACTAGAGGATGGTCGTGCAGGGCTTTACTGACTGCGTCTGAAAACAATTCCCGGTCAACCGCCAGCGCTCCGCCTGCGGGGAGTTTGTGCTTGTCCGCGCAGGCCATTATCAGCGAACCGCACAGCCGCATTTCTTCGTGCAAGACACCCACCGCATTGTTGTCTTTATCGTCAGAGCGAAACGAATTGGAGCAAACCAGTTCAGCGAAACCGCCACCTTGGTGTACCTCGGTTTGTACCTCTGGGCGCATTTCGTGTAAGATAACAGGGACGCCTGCTTGCGCCACCTGCCAAGCAGCTTCGCTACCCGCAAGACCCGCGCCGATAATGTGGACTATATTTGTCTTTTCAGTTTTCATAACAGGGCTTTAGAGGTCTGCCGCAATGGTGAAAAGTAAAAACAACGAAACCAGTTGATTTTTTTCCCGCATTGGCAGAAACTACTCCCAACAAAGGGGAGTTGAAATGAACAATTTAACATCACAAAAAGCGCCATACGATTTTGGTCGCTCAATCTTCATGCCGTTTCAAAGCGGTGAGGGTAGTGTAGGGTTCGTGTTTAAATCTGCGTTTTTCTACGGTATAATGATGACCGTGTTGATTTTCCTGTTTGGTAAAATGATGATGGGGTCGTTTATCGAATTTATGCAGGCCGCAAGCGCGCTTGAAACTGAGCCGAGTAGTGGGGACGAAATGGAAGCCGTCATGCAAATGTTTGGCATGATGGGAAAAATGTTTATCCCGATTATATTGATTTTTTTAGGGGGATGGGTGATTTGGGCTATGGTGGAAGCAGCCTTGTTCCGCCGTATATTACGCGAGGATGAAGACGAGGTATCTTCTTCTCTTTTTCCGTGGCGGCTGGGTATGGACGAAATTCGAGTGATGTTTTGTCGCCTAATAGTCGGGTTGGCTGGTTTTTCGATTTTTATATTACTGTATTTTGTGCTTATTGTAGTGATCGTCGGCGCGGTTGCTGGCGGGACGCAATCGGGGGCTTTGGGGGCGATTATCGGCTTGTTAGGGTTTCTCGGCGTTGTTGCTGCCTTTGCCTTATTTGTTTTTATTACGATTCGCCTAGCACCCGCATCTGCGCTTTCCATTGCCGAAAATAGATTTGCTTTGGGTGATGCTTGGCCCGTGACCAAAGGGCGTTTTTGGCCAATTTTTGGTTCTTATGCGCTGATTGGGGTGGCCGGTATGGTTGTTTCCCAAGTATTACAAACAATTTTGATGGTGGCTTTCATGGGTAGTTTTATGGCCATGATACCCGATTTGGAGAAAATGGGCGGTATGCAGCCAGACGAGAGTATTGCACAAATGATAGAGATGATAACCCAACCGTCCATGTTAGCAGGTATAGCTGTTGCGCTGATTCTGTATTATGTTTTTGAAGCCCTATGGTATATGCATTTCGCGGGCGTATCTGCCCACGCGGTTAATTTGTATAAAACCGACCAATCCGAAAACAGTCTTGAAGTGTTTGATTAAGAGAGTTTGGAGGCATAGATGAATAATCATAAGCAAGGTGAGGCTTTCGATTTCTCTGCCGCTATTACGCAATTATTCCGCACTCAGGACGGTAAATTTTTTGCCAAGCGGCTCTGGTTCTGGGCTAGCGCCGCTTATGCGTTTGTTATGTTGGTCACATTTCCGTTCATCGTTAAATATTACCCGGATTTATTAGAGGTCAATTGGCACAATATGAAAGCCATGATGGATGGAAGCACTCCCGACAATACGGCTTTATTGGCCATATTAGCAAAACTGTTCCCATCCTATTTGTTTCTCATAATCAGTATGTTGACAATTGGCGCGGCGGTCGAGACTGCACTGCACAGAAAAGTTTTGTTTGACCAGGAAGAAAGCGGCATGCCCCTTAGGTTTGGCATAGTTCAATTTCGCGTTTTGCTAGCGCAAATCGCCGTTTGGGTGATTTGGTTTTTGGCATATACTATTGGGGTGATACTGCTTGCTTTATTCGTTGGTATACTTGCTGCTGTCACACCAATTTTAGGGGGCATAATTGGTGTGCTTGGGTTTATTGCTTTCATGTGTTTGTTGGTGTTTTTACCCATAAGCCTCTCGCCCGCCGCAGCCCTCACGGTCAATAATAATCGCTTGCAGGTTATGGGTGCGCGCAAAGTTAGCAAGGGCGTTTTCTGGAATTTATTTGGCGCATATTTGGTCGTGATTATTGGTGGGTATATATTGATTTATGTAGTGATGACGATCGGCGTTATTGTCGTCACAGGGGACGCAGCATTTTTAGAAGCCCTGTCAGGCATGGGCGCAGAGAACCCTAAAATAGCTTTCGAAGCGGCAGCTCAGCGCTTCAAAAACCCGCTGGTCATGCTCGTCGGCATCATTTTCATATTTGCCTATGCAGGTGCATACGCTGCCTATACATTATCCATATCCGGCATCTCGTCCTACACAGTAAAATGGTGGCGCGGTAATGATGAGGCCAGCCAATTTGATTAGGATTATTTAGCCAATGCAGGTTTCAAATATTTCCCTGTCCAGCTTTTCTTAACTCTCGCTACGTCTTCCGGTGTGCCGACGGCTACGACTTCGCCGCCGCCGTCGCCGCCTTCTGGGCCTAGGTCTATGATCCAGTCTGCGGTTTTTATGACGTCGAGATTATGTTCGATGACGATCATGGTATTGCCGCCTTCGACCAATTCGTTGAGCACGCCGAGCAATTTATTGACATCTTCGAAATGTAGTCCAGTCGTTGGTTCGTCGAGAATATACAGCGTGCGGCCTGTGGCGCGTTTGGACAATTCCTTGGCCAGCTTGACCCGTTGAGCTTCGCCGCCCGATAATGTGGTCGCCTGTTGCCCGACTTGCAGATAACCCAGCCCGACCCGTTGCAGGGTGACCATTTTATCGCGGATGCTCGGCACGGCCTTAAAGAACACAGCCGCTTCATCTATGCTCATGGCCAGCACATCGGCGATGGTTTTACCCTTGAATTTTATCTCCAGCGTCTCGCGGTTATAGCGCTTGCCGCGACAGGTCTCGCACTGCACATATACATCGGGCAAGAAATGCATTTCAATCTTGATGACCCCACCGCCCCGACAAGCCTCACAGCGTCCGCCCTTTATATTAAAGCTAAACCGACCGGGTTTATAGCCTCTGGTTTTAGCTTCGGGCAGGCCGGCAAACCAGTCGCGAATGGGGGTGAATGCACCGGTATAGGTGGCCGGGTTAGAGCGCGGTGTGCGGCCAATGGGGGATTGGTCTATGTCGATAACTTTGTCGAGATACTCGAAGCCCTCTATGCTGTCGTGGGGCATGACCGCGACACTGGAATTGTTGAGTTTGCGTGCTGCCGCCTTGTAAACGGTTTCAACCGTGAGGGTAGATTTGCCGCCGCCCGATACCCCGGTCACACAGATGAATAGGCCAAGGGGAAATTCCACATTTATGGATTTAAGATTATTGCCGCGCGCGCCATTTATTTTGAGGAATTTATGCCCAGCTTTGCGGCGCTGGTTGGGGATGGCAATCTGCTTTTTGCCGACCAGATATTGCCCGGTCAGGGATTTTTTGTTGGCCTTTATTTTGGCGGGTGTGCCTTCGGCCACCACCTCACCGCCCTCTATGCCGGCTAGCGGACCCATATCGACCACATAGTCTGCGGTTAAAATAGCGTCTTCGTCGTGTTCAACAACGATAACAGTATTGCCCAAATCCCTTAGCCCGCGCAGGGTTTCCAATAGCCGCGCATTATCGCGCTGGTGCAGGCCGATACTGGGTTCGTCCAGCACATAAAGAACACCCGTAAGCCCAGAGCCAATTTGCGAAGCCAGGCGAATGCGTTGGCTCTCCCCGCCTGATAAGGAGCCAGAACCCCGCCCCAATGTAAGATAGTCTAGCCCAACCGCATTCAGGAATGATAATCGGTCGGATATTTCCTTGAGAACAGGCCGCGCAATCTCTGCATTTTGACCTTTTAAATCTTTGGACAATTTCTCGAACCTGGCCTTGGCCAGCTTGATGGACATATCGCCCGTTTCGGTGATGTCCATACCGTCAATTTTCACCGCCAGAGCTTCGGGGCGCAGGCGTTTGCCTTTGCAGGTTTCGCACCGCGCAGTGGATTGGAATTTAGCTAGAAAATCTCGCGCCCAACTGCTTTCCGTATCCCTGAAACGGCGATCCAGATTAGGGATAATACCTTCAAATGGTTTTTTGGTTTCGTATTTCCGCCCAGCTTCGGAATAGACAAATTCAACCATTTCACCTTTGGTACCGTGCAATAGAATGTCTTGGTGCTTGGCCTTCAGTTTTTGCCACGGGGTTTCCAAATCGAACCCGTAATGATTGGCTAAGGCTTCGAGGGTCTGGCGGTACATGCGGCTTGGGGTCTTTGACCAAGGCGCAATGGCCCCAGAGCCAAGGGTTTTTGACGTGTCGGGTATGACCAATTTGGCATCAAATTTTAGCTCATGGCCCAGCCCGTCACAGGCCGGACAAGCCCCGTGGGGTGAATTGAACGAAAACAAGCGCGGCTCGATCTCGGAAATGGTAAAACCGGACACCGGGCAAGCAAATTTTTGCGAAAACAATATCCGTTCGCTTGTGTCCGCATTCTCGGTAATGGCAAGCCCGTCCGAGAGGCGCAGTGCGGTCTCGAAACTATCGGCCAGTCGCGTTTCCAAACCCTCGCGCACCACGACCCTATCGACCACCACATCAATATCGTGCTTAAACTTTTTATCCAGTGCAGGGGCGTCTTCGATGCGGACAAGCTCGCCGTCAATCTTGGCGCGCTGGAAACCTTGCTTCATCAGATCGGCCAATTCTTTGCGGTACTCACCTTTGCGCCCGCGCACGATGGGGGCGAGGATATAAAGCTTGGTGCCCTCATCTAGCGCCATGACCCTATCAACCATTTGCGCGACCGATTGGCTCTCTATGGGCAGTCCGGTCGCTGGCGAATACGGCACGCCAACCCGCGCCCATAAAAGCCGCATATAATCATAAATTTCCGTCACCGTGCCCACGGTCGAGCGCGGGTTTTTTGAGGTGGTTTTTTGCTCGATAGAAATGGCAGGGGACAAGCCCTCTATACTATCCACATCCGGCTTGTCCTGCATCTCAAGGAACTGTCTGGCATAGGCGGACAAACTCTCCACATAGCGCCGCTGCCCCTCGGCATATATGGTATCAAAGGCCAAGGAAGATTTCCCCGATCCAGATAGGCCGGTAATGACAATCAGCTTATCGCGCGGCAAATCCACATTGACGTTTTTAAGATTATGCGTCCGCGCACCGCGTACTTTGATATGTTTTAATGAAGTCATAAGGTTGGCTCATATCATGAACATGAAGAATTAACAGAGCAAATATTAGCACTACTGACAAAACTTGGTGTTGAATAGAAAAATAGACTAGGCCATAACTCTGGGCAAAGCAATTTGAGCGCTTGTGGAGCGCTAAAGAGGGAATTATGGAAAAAACCAATCGCGTCTGCCCAGTTTGTTATGAACAGCAACCAAGCCCGCTTCCCGAACTCAGTCACCCGGATTGGAATACGGTGCAATGCGCAGAGTGCGATATGGTTTATCTGGATGAAGCGCCGGACTATGCTAGCCTCAGCGAAGACATGGCGTGGACAAAACAATTCGGTATAGAGGCAAAACGCCGCAAACAAAAAGAACCATTCATTGCTTGGCTCGATGCCAAAACACGGTGGCGCCTACATATGTTTAGGGATAATGAATGGGACTATATAAGTGAGCATGTAAAGTCCGGAAATGTATTAGATGTGGGTTGCGGCGGTATCAATAATGTTCCGGAGAAATTTAGCCCGTTCGGGATTGAAATTGAAAAAGAGGCTGCCGAAATATCGAGCGCCCTGATGAAAAAGCGCGGCGGCTTTGTCGTCCATGCCCCGGCATTGGACGGTATTACGCAATTTGATGATGTGTTCTTTGATGGTATTATTATGCGCTCATATTTGGAACATGAAGCTAATCCAAGACAAGTGCTAAAGGCTTGTTATACCAAGCTAAAGCCCGGCGGTGCTATCTATATAAAAGTGCCGAATTTTGATACAATTAACCGGGTCGTTCGCGGTGTTAATTGGTGCGGGTTTCGCTTCCCCGATCATCTGAATTATTTCGGTATCAAGACACTCAAGCATCTTGCGGAGCTGGAAAATTACCAGTTCGAGTTAAAAAACAAAGTCACACGCTATACCAATGACAATGCGCATTGTTTTTTCATTAAACCATTAGGGCAATAGTTCTGTGAATCGCGGCGCATTTGCCGGGTACACTACTCCCTCTTGCTCCGTATGCGTCTTGCGGGCTTTGTTATGGGGATGAGCGGCAGCTTCCTGATAGCTCAGGACAGGGGTGACGCAGGCGTCTGTGTTTTCGAACAAGGCTTCCCAATGGGCGCGGGGTTTACTGGCGAAAATTTGCCTGAGGCGCTCGCTTTGTGCCGCCCATAATTTGGGGTCATTTTGGGCGCCGTAAATTTGTGGATCGAGTTGCAAGACTTTAAGCATTTCGCTAAAAAAATGAGGCTCCAGACAGCCAACCGCCATATAGCCGCCGTCGCTTGTGGTGTAACAGCGGTAAAACGGCCTTGAACCGTCGAGCAAATTCGTGCCGCGTTTTTCCGACCACATGCCTAAGCTATCCAAAGAATGGACGATGCCCATCATGGAAAATGTGCCGTCGATAATCGCTGCATCTATGACACAGCCCTTTCCGGATTTTTGCGCCTCCAACAAGGCGGCCAATATGCCGATGACTAAAAATTGACTACCACCCCCATAATCGCCGACAAAATTTAGCGGTAGGGCAGGTGGTCTATCCGCATCCCCCAGAGCATGAAGCGCACCCGTTAGCCCAATATAATTGATGTCGTGTCCAGCTTTGCGCGCCCAAGGCCCATCTTGCCCCCAACCCGTCATCCGCCCGTAAATCAGCGCCGGATTGATTTTGTGGCAATCTTCGGGACCAAGCCCGAGCTTTTCCATAACCCCTGGCCGGTTGCCTTCAAAGACAATATGGGCGGCGGGGAGCATGTCGAGTACAGACTGGCGCCCTGTATCTGTCTTTAAATCAAGCTCTAAACAGATTTTACCGCGATTTTCTACGGGGAGTTTAAGCGCCCCGGGTCTTTCAATGCGGATTACTTCAGCACCCAAATCCGCTAATAATTGGCCAGCATAAGGCGTAGGGCCTATGCCGGAAAGCTCTATAACTTTGGTGCCTGTAAGTGGCTTGTTCACCATATTATCAAATTCAATCACAAAAATTACACATCCCATTACAAATAAATAACTTGCAGAACAAAATACTAACGATAAGTTAAATATATACGTATATAATAAAATGGAGAACGATTCGGTTTTACTTGTTAATTTTACTGAGGTAAAAGCGAATGGAAAATGTCTGGAGGGCGTAGACACAGAACGTAGAAGTCTGGGGAGACGCATTATGACCGACCGGAAAAATAACAAAAAAACCATCCGCGCCATCAAGGCGGATTTGAAGCGCCTAAAGAAAATCTTGAAAAGCAAATATGTCAGGCCGGCTGATTATGCTACGCGTGACCGTTTAGCACGCCGTTTGCGTGATGTTGAAAAGTTAGGCGCTTAGAGCTTGTCCCTAAATCCGGGATAAATCCTAGTAAGGTTCTTCTAGTAAGATTCTTCTAGTAAGGTTCTTGTTGGTAGGGCGTTTGTTTGCTTGCGCTTGGGGAAAAAATCTCTATTATGCAAAAAAATGCATATAAGAGGATTTTATCATGAGCGTATTAGAGAGCTTGCAAGCCAAAGTCGGGCAGGAACTTGGTGTATCTGATTGGGCGGTCATGACCCAAGACAGGATTTCTGGATTTGCCGATGTTACAGAAGATCACCAATTTATCCATGTAGACGCTGAGAAAGCCAAAATGTTTACCCCATTTGGCGGTACGATTGCGCACGGGTTTTTGACTTTGTCCATGTTGTCCCGTTTTGCTGAAACCGGATTGCCTGCGGTTGAGGGAGCTAAAATGGGCATGAATTACGGCCTGAATAAAGTCCGGTTTTTATCTCCCGTACCAAGTGGTGCGAAAATTCGCGGTCGGTTTACTTTGGCCTCTGCAGAAGAGAAAAACCCTGGGCAGCTCTTATTGTGCCACACTGTAACGGTGGAAATCGACGGTGCGCCAAAGCCTGCCGCTGTCGCCGAATGGCTGTCACTAATCTTTATATAAATACTGTAGGAAATCACATGAAAATTGAATTTACAGGCCGCGTGGCGATTGTCACTGGCGCGGGTGCTGGCTTGGGTCGTTCACATGCATTGGAACTGGCGCGGCGCGGCGCCAAAGTCGTGGTTAATGACCTAGGCGGTGCGGCAGATGGCACGGGTGGATCACTCACGCCAGCCCAAGAAGTTGCGGACATCATTATCCAAAACGGCGGCGAAGCTATTGTCAGCGGCGCCAATGTTGCGGACTACGCGCAGGTGGAAGCCATGGTCGGTGAGGCTATGGACAAATGGGGCAGGGTGGATGTGCTTGTCAATAATGCCGGAATTTTGCGAGATAAGTCTTTTGTCAAAATGGATTTAAAGGACTTTCAAGTCGTTTTGGATGTGCATTTAATGGGCAGTGTCAACTGCACCAAAGCCGTCTGGGACATTATGCGCGAACAAGCCTATGGCCGTATCGCCATGACCACATCTTCGTCCGGCATGTATGGGAATTTTGGCCAATCTAATTATGGCGCCGCTAAGGCTGGCTTGGTTGGCTTTATGAACACGCTGTGTATTGAGGGCGCGAAATACGATATTCGCGTGAACGCCCTTTCACCTGTTGCCCATACCCGCATGACGGAGGGCTTAATCCCCGAAGAAGCTCTGAAATTGTTAACGCCTGAGTCTGTGACGGCTGGATTGGTTGCTTTGGTGGCAGAAAATGCGCCCAACCGCACCATATTGTGCGCAGGTGCTGGCGGCTATGCCCGCACGGTGATTAGCGAAACCGATGGTATTTATTTGGCACCCGCAGATCAGACACCTGAAAATGTCATGGCGGGCATGGATAAAATTAACGACATTGCGGGTGCGCAAGAATTTACCCAAGGCTTCCAGCAATCGGAGAAATTTGTCGGCAAGGCTATGAAAGCTTAAAGGGCAAGCTTAATGGATAAAGCCAAAATATATGCGCGGGTCGCAGGGGAAATCGCCGCCGTCAATGCGGGCGAGACATCTATGATTGCCCGCTATGCCACCGCCTGTTGCCTCCTTAAGCAAGCTTTCCCGCAATTTTATTGGACCGGGTTCTATTTGGTCGACCCGCATAAGCCAGATGAATTGGTGGTCGGCCCTTATCAAGGCACATTAGGGTGCTTGCGT